>JABFVX010000490.1 GCA_013362555.1 Mycobacteriaceae bacterium | reverse complement strand
GGGCCGCAACGCCAGCCGCGGCCGCCGCGCGCAGGGCGAGCCGGGCGGCCGTGCGGTGAGCGCGGGCGTGGTCGAGGGCCGCGACGTGAAGTCCATGCCGCGGGCCGAACTCGCCGACTTGGTGACCGAACTCACCGACCAGATGATGAACGCCGCGCGAAACTTGCAGTTCGAGTTGGCTGCCCGGCTGCGGGACGAGATCGCCGATCTGAAGAAGGAATTGCGCGGAATGGACGCGGCCGGCCTGCAATAGGCATGAACGGCGCGTGCGGCGGTCTGTTGTGGCACTCCTTGGTATAAATTGGTCGGTTCGTGTTGCGGCTAACTGCTTGTGAGATGTGTGTGTTTCGCGGCAAACGGTCGTCGGAACACCCGAACCCCGATACTGTTCGGAACAGAAGCACCCAGGGAGGATTCGGATGACCGCGTACCAGACCATCGTCGTGGGCACCGACGGGTCGGACTCGTCGTACAAGGCCGTCGACAAAGCGGCGGCCCTGGCCGCCGCCGCCCAGGCCACGCTGATCATCGCGTGCGCCTATTACCCGACGGACGAGCGCAACCTCGGGGCCACGGCGGACGTGCTGAAGGACGAGGCGTACCAGGTGCGCGGTTCCGCCCCCACCGAGGAGATCCTGCGCACGGCGCGCGACCGCGCCCGGGCCGTCGGCGCGAACACGATCCAGGAGCGGTCCATCGTCGGCGCTCCGGTCGAGTCGCTGCTGGCGCTGGTCGATGAGGTGAAGGCCGACCTGATTGTCGTCGGAAACCGGGGCCTGAACACCCTGGCGGGCAGGCTGCTCGGCTCCGTCCCGTCCGATGTCGCCCGCAAGTCCCCGGCCGACGTGCTCATCGTGCACACCTTCGGCTGAGGCTCCAGGGCGTCTACCGAAATCCAGAATGACCCGTGACGTGCGTCCAGCGCACGTCACGGGTCATTCTGGATTTCGGTTCAGCCCGCGACGCGGTCCACCAAGACGGTGGAGAGCAGGGCTCGAGCGCGGTGTACGCGGATTCTGGCTTCGCTCAACGGGATTCGCAGTGCATCGGAAATCTGCTTGGGGCTGAGTCCCTCGACTTCGGCGAGGTACAGCGGTAGTCGAAGCTTCTCGGCGATTCGGCTCAGCGCGTCTTTGACCGCATCGTCGGAGAGGGCGTCCAGCCGCTCGGCGAGGGCGGCTCGATGGAGCAGCGCATCCGGTGCGGCCGTGATGATTTCGCGAGCGGATCCGCTGCGGGAGCGCGTCTTTGCGTAGCTGTCCGCGAATACGCGGAACAACCACACCACGGGATCGGCCAGCGGCCGCGGCCTGCGGTATGCGGCCAACGCGGTGAGAAAGGTTGTCTCGACAAGACTCTCGGCCTCGGCCTCGGTGGACGTCATGCGCAGTGCCGCGGCATAGATTCGATCGAGATGCGGAGTCAGCACCTCACGCTCGAATGCGGAGCCGGAAATGCTCTCGGTCGACATGTCCCGTCCTAACTGTTCGACGTTGCTTCGATCCTTGCCGCGGGACAGCTATCGAACAATATCGATCTTGACATCGACTGTTTAGCGTCACTCATCAAGGTCACAGCGCCAGGGCTGGGATGACCTGACACAAACGCCGGTGCACGCGTAAATTCTCCCTATGACCGAGGCTGTCCAGGTACACGTGCACCGACCGAAGATCGAGTACTTCAACCTGGCCGAGCTCACCAACACCGACCCGAAGGGTTTCGTGCGGCCGGTCGAGAAGTACCGCACCACCGACTGGGGCCTGTACATGGCCCGAACCTCGGACCACGTGCAGTTCCACTACATCGAGTCGTGGTTGATCCCCACGTTGGGCATCCGGGCCTCGGTGTTCCATTACCACCCGCTACACGACCGGGACCAGGACTATTACCTCGACATCGGCGAGTTCGACCGGGTCGGTCCGAAGTTGTGGAAGTCGGTCGACCACTACCTCGACATCGTCGTCCGGCACGGAAGATCAGCCGAGTTGATCGACGTCGACGAGCTCTTCGCCGCGCACGCCGCGGGCCTCATCGACCTTCCCGAAGCGCAGCAGGCCGTCGCCCACGCCACGGCCGCCGTCGACGGCCTGGCCCGCCACAATTACCGCCTCGACGACTGGCTGGACTCCCTCGGCATGCCGGTCACCTGGCAGTAGCACCGCCCTTTCCCCCCGATGGGCGCGGGTACACCCGCAGCTGCGGGTGTACCCGCGCACTTCGGGTGTAAAGGGTTGCCCTGGCCGGTTTGCTTGGACTGTCTGAGCCGGTAGCATCGCCGGAATCATGGCGTTCGCAGTAATTCGCAGTAATGCTTCAGGGGAAAAGGGCTCGGGGGAGAAGACGATGGGGCCGTCGGGCAGCGGCCGCGGATTACTGTGCCGCGTGTGTGGGGGAGGGCCCGCGCTGGATGTCACGTTCCGGGGGCACCGCGGTTTCGTGGTGCTGATGCAGTTCGTCACCAGGCCGGGTCCGTACTGCCGCGACTGCGGGTTGGCGACGTTCCGCGCGACCACCGCCGACAGTTTGTGCCGGGGCTGGTGGAGCGTGCTGTCACTGGTGGTCAACCCGGTCACCATCTTGAGCAACCTGCCTGCCCGCCGTCGCGTGGCGGCGCTGCCCGAGCCACTCCCCGGCGCGCCGATTCCGCCGCTGGACGGCGGCAGGCCGGTGCTGCTGCGACCCTCGGTGCTCGGGGTGCTGCTGCTGATCCTGGTTCCGGCGCTGGTCGTCGTCGTCCTAGCCCTCACCGATCCGCGTTCCCAACCCGAGCACGCCCGCGCGGGCGACTGCGTGTACGACCGCAACGCCCGCCCTGAGCTGGTCGACGACCCGCACCCGGACGTCAAGGTGGTGTCGTGCACGGACACCCGGGCGCGCAGTCGCGTCGTCGCCCGCGTCACCGGCACCATCGACGCTCGCGCCGCCTGTGCCGCGCACCCGGACGCAGACGGCTACTTCGTCGCCCGCGAGGACGACACCAGCTACACCCTGTGCTTGCGCACCTTGAACTAGCACGTCCGAAACGACTCGGGAACTGCGTCGAGGCGACATTCACCGGCCTGGCTCGAGGTCGTTGCTAGGCTCCTCCGTCGTGCTGACCGCATCCACCGTCAATGTCAACGGCCTGCGCGCCGCCGCGAAGAAGGGCTACCTGGAGTGGCTGGCGCAAACTCCGGCCGACGTGGTGTGCCTGCAGGAAGTGCGCGCGCTGCCTTCGGAACTGCCCGCCGAGGTGCGCGAGCCGGCAGGATGGCATGCCGCCTATGCGCCGGCTGACGTCAAGGGTCGCAGCGGCGTCGCGGTGTTGACCCGGCAGGAGCCCGAAGGGGTGCGGATCGGGTTCGGCGCGCCGGAGTTCGAGGCGAGCGGCCGCTACCTGGAGGTCGAGTTGCCGAACTTGGTCGTCGGGTCGCTGTACCTGCCCAGCGGCGACGTGGGCACGCCGAAACAGGACGAGAAGGAGCGCTTCATGGCGGCGTTCCTGGCGTACCTCGCGGAACTGCGCGACAAGGCCGCCGCCAACGGCCGCGACGTCCTGGTGTGCGGCGACTGGAACATCGCGCACACCGAGGCCGACCTGAAGGCATGGCAGGCGAACCGGAAGTCCTCCGGCTTCCTGCCCGCCGAACGCGCCTGGCTCGGCGAGGTTTTCGCGAGCGGGTACGTGGACGTGGTGCGTGCGCTGCACCCGGCTGTGAGCGGCCCCTACAGCTGGTGGTCCTATCGCGGCAAGGCATTCGACAACGACTCCGGCTGGCGCATCGACTACCACGCCGCCACCGCGGCCCTGGCCGCCCGCGCCGCGACCGCCACTGTCGAACGCGCGCCCGGCTACAGCGAACGCTGGTCCGACCACGCCCCGGTCACCGTCACCTATCGCACCTGATCCCTACACCCGTTGCGCGCGTCTACACCGGCAGCTGCGGGTGTAGACGCGCGCAACGGGTGTAGGGAAATTCTGTCAAGGGGTCGCGGCGGCGGCGGGGCACCGGCATACTCGGGCAGGAGTCGGGGTCGAAAGGTAGCTTCTTCATGCCGTGGTTGTTCGTTTTCGGGATTCTGTTCGCCATCGCCGGGGTGTTGGCCGGGGTGTTCGGGGAGAAACAAGGCCGCCTCACCGCCGCGGGTCTGGCGGCGCTGGCGGTCGTGACGCTGCTGGCGTCGTGCTTCACCATCGTGTCCACGAGGAACGTCGGCATCGTGTTGTCGTTCGGCAGGCCGGTCGGCACGCTGGACAACGGATTTCACGCCAAGCTGCCGTGGCGGCAGGTGCCGGAGCTGGATGGAACCATCCAGACCGACAGTCAAGTCGGCGGGTTCTCCTCCGGCAAATGTTCTGGCGGGAGCCCGATTCGGCTGGCCAACAACTCGACGGCGTGTGTGGACAACACGATTCGCTGGCGCATCCACCCGAGTGCGGGCGACGCCCTGTACCGCGATTACCACACCAACGCGAACATCAAAGAGAGCCTGGTGATCCGGGAACTGAACGCCACGCTCAACCAGGTGTTCTCGGTCTACAACCCGCTCGCGCCGGAAACCCTCGGCGGGCCGAACCTCACGGACCTGTCCGAACGTGCCACCAAGAGCGTGCAAACCAAGATCGCCAAGCAGATCGACGTGCAGAACGTGATCATCTCCATCGTGCACTTCGACGACCAGACCCAGTCCAAGGTGAACGCCCTGCAGTCGCAGATCGCCGACACCCGCATCGCCGAGCAGAAGCAGAAGACCGCCGCCGCCGAGGCCGAGGCCAACCGCATCCTCGCCGATTCGCTGCGCGACCCGAATGTGCTCGTCTCCAAATGCCTGGACCTGGTCAACAGCGGCAAGCCGCTGCCCACCGGCTTTCAGTGCTGGCCCGGCACCGGCCTGCCCACCACCATTCCGGCGCGATAGCCCCGATCTCCACAACGACCCATGAGTTGCGTTCAACGCACGTCACGGGTCGTTCTGGAGGGTTTGAGCCGGGCGGAGACTACAGACGCAGGTTCCAGCGGCCGTCGAATCCGGTCAGGTGCACGGCGGACAGCGGCTCGACGTCGACGCGCCAGAACGACGGGCCCGGCGCGCCGAGGGTGGCCAGTACGGCGGCGCGGATCACGGCCGTGGAGGTGACGGCGAGGACCCGGCCTTTGGCGGCGGACAGCGCGTCCAGAAACGCTGTGACCCGTGCGACGAGCTGGTCGATGGATTCGCCGCCGGGCGGAGCGACGGCCGAGTCCTCGTGCCAGGCCTGGAATTGGTCGGGGTGGTTGGTGATGACGTGCTCCGGGCTGTGGCCCGTCCACGCGCCGTACGCCAAGTCCCGCAGCTCCGCCTCGATCGCGGCGTCCTCATCGAGGAGCGCCGCGGTGTCGCGGCACCGCAGCTCCGGGCCGCGTATCACCCGGTCCACCGCGGGCAGCCCGGATCGGAGCTCGGCCACGGCGAAGCGCTGGGCGTCGTTCAAGGGATAGTCGCCGCCGAACCGCACCTCGGGGGGCGGCGGAGACGGGGGTGCCACCAACGTCACCCGCAAAGTCATGGGATAAACCCTCCTCTAGGTCACGGTTCGCGCCATATCGGACAGCACTTTCCCGATGGTAAGGTCATAGGTCCAAAGACGATGGCGCTTGGAAGAGCGGTGAAACTCCGACACGGTCGCGCCACTGTGAGTCGCTCTTCCGCGCCATGCGGGCGAGCGGTGAGTCAGACCCGGGCTGTCGTCACCCCCGTTCGAGATCGGGACGCGCAGTTCCCGAGGAGGTTTCGCCATGGCTTACGCTGCCGCCCCCCATCCCGCCGCGACCCCGGTCGCGCTGCGCATTCCGGTGCGGGCGCTGCTGCCGTGGGCCGTATTCGTCGGCGTGTTCGGCATGGTGCTCCTGTACTTCGTCGGGGTGGAACAGGGTGCGCTGACCGTGTTCTCCGGAAACACCGTGCACGAGTGGGTGCACGACGGCAGGCACCTGCTCGGCTTCCCCTGCCACTGACCGGGTCGGGCGAATCAGTCCATGGAATCGGCAGTAGTGCGCGCCCTTCTGGTGCGCGGAATGGTCGCGGGCGTGCTTGCGGGCTTGCTCGCGTTCGGCTTGGCGTATTGGATCGGCGAACCGCAGGTCGACGCGGCGATCGCGTTGGAGGAGACCCACGCCCACGCGCACGGGGGCCAATCGCACGACGAGGTCGAGGTGGTGTCGCGCGCGGTGCAGTCCACCGCGGGCCTGGCCACCGCGGTACTGGTGTACGGCGTCGCGCTGGGCGGGCTCGCCGCGCTGGTGTTCGCCTTCCTGCTGGGCCGGGTCGGCGCGCTGACGGCGCGCGCCACGGCGTTGCTCGTGGCGGCGGGCGCGTTTCTCACGCTGCATCTGGTGCCGTGGCTCAAGTACCCGGCCAACCCGCCCGGGGCCGGCGAGGCGGAGACACTGAACCACCGCACGGTCCTCTATTTCGGCATGGTCGCGCTCAGTCTGCTGTTCGGCGTGGGCGCGGTCATGCTGGCGCGGTGGCTCGCGCCGCGGTGGGGCAGTTGGAACGCGGGCATCGCCGCGGTCGCGGTGTTCGTCGCCGCCACGGCGCTCGCCTTCATGCTGATGCCCGTCATCGACGAGGTGCCCGCCGAGTTCCCCGCCACGGTGCTGTGGAACTTCCGGCTCGCCGCACTCGGCATCCAGGCCTTGCTGTGGGCGTCCTTCGGTGCGGTCTTCGGTTTCCTCGCCGAGCGCGCCCTGCGCCCGGCCGCGCTCGCCCCATAATTCGTCGACGCAGACGCACGCTTTTTCGCCAAACGCACCGGAAACTTCCGGTGCGTTTGGCGAAAAAGCGTGCGTCTGCGGGCGTTACCAGCCGCGGGTGCGCCATTCGGGGAGGTGGGGGCGCTCGGCGGCCAAGGTGGTGTCGTCGCCGTGGCCGGGGTAGACGGCGGTGTCGTCGCGGTACTGGGCGAAGAGCTTGGATTCCACGTCGTGCAGGAGGGTGGCGAAGGACTCGGGGGTGTGGGTTTTGCCGACTCCGCCGGGGAACAGTGCGTCGCCGCTGAAGATATGAGTCCGGCCGTCGCCGTCGGTGAAGGCCACGGCGACTGAGCCGGGGGTGTGGCCGCGCAGGTGGATCACCGACAGCCGCAGCTCGCCGATGTGGATCGGCTCGCCGTCCGCGAGCAGGACATCCGGCCGGATCGGCAGCGGCCCCGCGTCGAGCGGGTGCGCGGCGGTCGGGGCGGCGGTGGCGGCAGCGACTTCTTCCAGGGCCTGCCAGTGGTCGGGGTGTTGGTGCGTGGTGACGACGAGGTCGAGGCCAGGGCCCTGCTCCTCGATGAGCCGGATGAGCCTGCGCGGCTCGTTCGCGGCGTCGATGAGCACGCCGCGGCCGGATTCGGTGCAGTGGATGAGGTAGGCGTTGTTGTCCATCGGGCCGACCGACATCTTGATGATCTGCGCGCCGTTGACGGTGCGCCGCTGCGGGTCGGAGCCCGGCGTCACGTGTCCGGTGTAGCCGTCGTCGATGGCCAGGTGGAGCTCTGACATGGCTGGCACGCTACCGGCGCGACCGCCTTCTGTGGAGCCGTGTCACCAGATCGTTCCCCGCCGGGGCGGCCCGTGGTGTCCAGTGCGGGAGCGCGCCTGCTCGGCTCGGTTGTTCTACCAGGCGGAGGGGCGGACGCGGCCGGGCGGGACGACGGCCGCGAGCATGTCGCGCAGGCCGGTCACCGCGGCCGGGCCGAGGCGGCGGGTCCAGTCGGCCAGAAAGGCGGCCGCCGCGGCGTCGGCGGCGCCGGTGCAGGCCCAGCCGCGATCGGTGAGCGTGACCAGCCTGGCGCGGGCATCGGTCGGGTGCGGGCCGCGAGCCACGTAGCCCTTGCGCTCCAGCTCGTCGACCAACTGCGCCGCCGCCTGCTTCGTCACGCCCAGGTGCGCGGCGATCTCGGCGGTCGTCGCGCCGTCCGGGGCCATCCGCACGAACGCGAACCCGTGCGTGTGCACGGCGTCGGTGACCTGCGCCGCGGCGGCCAGCAGCAGCATCGGAAGGTCGGCGGCTCGACTGGGCATGGATGTCATCTTGACATTTAGACAAGCTGCTTGTCTAATATGGACAAGAAGCTTGTCTATGAGGGAGTTTTCATGCCAGTGATCCGCAATGCCGACGCCCAGGTCTTCTCCATGCACGGGGTGCGGTTCAATTCCTTCGCCCGTCCGGACTCCGGCAGCGCAGAGATGTGTCAGTGGCGGGTCGACATCCCGGGAGCGAACCCGGGCGTGGCCCATCGCATCAAGCGCGAGGAGCTGTTCATGGTCGCGGCGGGCCGCCCGGTGCTCACCATCGACGGCGAGGTCCACGAGCTCTTCCCGGGCGATGTCGCGGTCGCCAACGCGAACAGCACCATCCAGCTGGACAACCCCGGTTCCGACCCCGCCTCGGTCTGGGTCACTGCTCCGGTCGGTTTCGAGGGCGAACTCGCCGACGGCACCGTCATCCGTCCGCCGTGGGTCCAGTAGTCGCGAACCTCCGGAATGACCCGTGACGTGCGTCTGACGCACGTCACGGGTCATTCCGGACATGGTTGCGCGCGGCGCCCGGCGAATCTTGTCGGTGGCGGGGCATAGCATGGCCGGACGGGGGTGTGCCTGCTTTGTGTCTGATGCCGTTGATGGGTGAGAAAGGGACTGCCGGTGGCGGATCGCCTGATAGTGCGTGGTGCGCGGGAGCACAACCTGCGCGGAGTTGACCTCGACCTGCCGCGGGACAGCCTGATCGTGTTCACCGGGCTGTCCGGCTCCGGCAAGTCCAGCTTGGCCTTCGACACCATCTTCGCCGAGGGGCAGCGCCGGTACGTCGAGTCGCTCTCGGCTTACGCGCGGCAGTTCCTCGGCCAGATGGACAAGCCCGACGTGGACTTCATCGAAGGACTCTCGCCCGCGGTGTCCATCGACCAGAAGTCGACCAACCGCAACCCGCGCTCCACCGTCGGCACCATCACGGAGGTGTACGACTACCTGCGGTTGCTGTACGCGCGGGCCGGAACGCCGCACTGCCCGGTGTGCGGCGAGCACATCGCCAGGCAGACTCCGCAGCAGATCGTGGACCAGGTGCTGGCCATGCCGGAGGGCACCCGGTTCCAGGTGCTGGCGCCGGTGGTGCGCACCCGCAAGGGCGAGTTCGTCGACCTGTTCGACCAGCTCAACACCCAGGGCTACGCCCGCGTGCGAGTGGACGGCGTGGTCCACCAGCTCACCGACCCGCCCAAGCTGAAGAAGCAGGAGAAGCACGACATCGAAGTCGTGGTGGACCGGCTCACGGTGAAGCCGAGCTCCAAACAGCGGCTCACCGACTCCGTCGAGACGGCGCTGCGGCTGGCCGACGGCATCGTCGTGCTGGAGTTCGTGGACCGCGACGATCACGCCCACGACCGGGAGCGCCGCTTCTCGGAGCGGCTGGCCTGCCCCAACGGCCACCCCCTCGACATCGACGACTTGGAACCGCGGTCGTTCTCGTTCAACTCGCCCTACGGCGCGTGCACCGAGTGCTCCGGCCTCGGCATCCACAAAGAAGTGGACGTCGACCTGGTGGTGCCGGACCCGGAGCTGAGCTTGGCCGACGGCGCGATCGCGCCGTGGTCGATGGGGCAGACCTCCGAGTACTTCTCCCGGCTGCTGTCGGGACTGGCCGCGGCCATGGGCTTCTCGATGGACACGCCGTGGCAGGAGCTGCCCGCTCGGGTGCGCAAGGCCGTGCTGGAGGGCAGCTCCGAGCAGGTGCATGTGAGGTACGCCAACCGCTACGGGCGCACCCGCTCCTACTACGCCGACTTCGAGGGCGTGATGCCGTTTCTGCAGCGGCGCATGGAGCAGACCGAGTCCGAGCAGATGAAGGAACGCTACGACGGCTACATGCGCGACGTGCCGTGCCCGGCGTGCGGCGGGGCGCGGCTGCGTCCGGAGATCCTCGCGGTCACCGTCTCCGGCAAGTCCATCGCCGAGGTGTCGGACCTGTCCATCGGCGACTGCGCCGCGTTCCTGAACGAGCTCACGCTGGGGGAGCGCGAGAAGGCGATCGCCGCCCAGGTGCTCAAGGAGGTGCAGGCGCGGCTCGGGTTCCTGCTCGACGTCGGACTGGAATATCTGTCGCTGTCGCGGGCCGCGGGCACGCTGTCCGGAGGCGAGGCGCAGCGCATCCGGCTGGCCACGCAGATCGGGTCGGGTTTGGTCGGTGTGCTGTACGTGCTCGACGAGCCGTCGATCGGCCTGCACCAGCGCGACAACCGGCGGCTCATCGAGACCCTCACCCGGCTGCGCGACCTCGGCAACACGCTGATCGTGGTCGAGCACGACGAGGACACCATCCGAGCCTCGGACTGGGTGGTCGACATCGGCCCGCACGCGGGCGAGCACGGCGGCACAGTGGTGCACAGCGGCCCGTACCAGGAGCTGCTGGACGATCCGGCGTCGCTCACCGGCGCGTACCTGTCCGGCCGATCCTCGATCGCGGTACCCGCCGAACGCCGCCCGGTGGACCGCAAGCGCCAGCTCACCGTGGTCGGAGCGCATGAGCACAATCTGCGGAACGTGGACGTGAGTTTCCCGCTGGGACTGCTGGTTTCGGTCACCGGCGTGTCGGGGTCGGGGAAGTCCACGCTGGTCAACGACATTCTGGCGACGGTACTGGCGAACAAGCTCAACGGGGCGCGCCAGGTGCCGGGCAGGCACACCCGCATCAACGGCCTCGGCCACCTCGACAAGCTGGTGCAGGTGGACCAGTCGCCGATCGGGCGCACGCCGCGCTCGAATCCCGCCACCTACACGGGCGTATTCGACAAGATCCGCACCTTGTTCGCGGCCACCACGGAGGCGAAAGTTCGCGGCTACCAGCCGGGCCGGTTCTCGTTCAACGTCAAGGGCGGCCGATGCGAGGCCTGCTCGGGCGACGGCACCCTCAAGATCGAGATGAACTTCCTGCCGGACGTGTACGTCCCGTGCGAGGTGTGCCAGGGCGCCCGGTACAATCGGGAAACTCTCGAGGTGCACTACAAGGGCAAGAACATCGCCGAGGTGCTGGACATGCCGATCGAGGAGGCGGCCGAGTTCTTCAAGCCGGTCACGTCCATCCACCGGTATCTGAAGACCCTGGTCGACGTCGGGCTCGGCTACGTGCGCCTGGGCCAGAGCGCGCCCACTCTGTCCGGCGGCGAGGCGCAGCGCGTGAAGCTGGCCGCCGAGCTGCAGAAGCGGTCCACCGGACGCACCGTCTACATTCTGGACGAGCCGACCACCGGCCTGCACTTCGAGGACATCCGCAAGCTGCTCAAGGTGATCAACGGCCTGGTGGACAAGGGCAACTCGGTCATCGTCATCGAGCACAACCTCGACGTCATCAAGACATCCGACTGGGTCGTCGACATGGGCCCCGAGGGCGGCGCGGGCGGCGGAACCGTTGTGGCCGAAGGCACCCCGGAGCAAATCGCCGCCGTGGCCGCGAGCTACACCGGCCGGTTCCTGCGGGAGGCCCTCGCCGGCTCCGGCCGGCCGCAGGCCCCGAAGGCCAAGGCCGCCAAGCGAACCACCTCGCGCAAGCGCGTCGGCGTGAGCTGACGTGCTTGCGCGCGGCGGGTGACGCGCCGAAGTTACCTCTGGGTAGGCGATTTCGCCTCGTAACGGTACCCTCGATTGGGTGATCGAGGCAGTCGTATTCGATGTCGGCGAAACTCTGGTCGACGAGACGCGGGAGTACGGAACCTGGGCAGATTGGCTCGGCGTGCCTCGGATGACGTTCGGCGCGGTCTTCGGGGCGGTCATCGCGCAGGGCGGGGACTACCGGGACACCTTCCAGGTATTCCGTCCGGGATTCGACCTGGCGCGGGAGCGGGAGTTGCGCACGCAGGCGGGCATGCCCGAGTGGTACGGCGAGGACGACCTGTATCCCGATGTGCGCCCGGCCCTTTCGGCGCTTCGGGACGCCGACGTGTGGGTGGGCGTGGCCGGGAATCAGACGGTTCGCTCCGGCGAGATCCTGCGGAGCCTGGAACTCCCGACGGATTTCATCGCCACCTCGGACGACTGGGGTGTGCAGAAGCCCGAGCCGGAGTTCTTCGAGAAGGTGGTGGAGGCTGCGCCCTGCCCCGCCGACCGCATCGTCTACGTCGGCGACCGTATCGACAACGACCTCGCCCCGGCCAAGCATGCCGGGCTGCGCACGGCGTTCATCCGGCGCGGCGCCTGGGGCTGGATCCACCACGACGACCCCACCCTGTCCGACCTCGCCGACTTCCGCCTGCGCGACCTCCGCGAACTCCCTGCCCTGGTCACCACCGGCTGAGTTCTTACACCCGTAGCGTGCGTCCACACCCGCAGCTGCGGGTGTGGACGCACGCTACGGGTGTAAGAACTCAGCCCACGAGGGAGTTGACGGTGGTGTGCCAGTCGTAGAGGCGCTCGTCGAGGGCGCGGACCTCGGGGAGGGAATCCCAGCGGCGTAAGGACTCTCGCACCGACTTGACCCGGTCCATCGCGGTGGCGTACCAGTACCGGCCCAGGTGGTCGAGCGTCTCGCCGAGCAGGGCGCAGGCCTGCTCCGGAAGCTGCTCGAGCACGGCCGCCGCCGCCAAGTCGGCCAGGATGACGGCGCGCTGCTTGACTGCGCTGTCCGGCAGGTCCCGCAGCACGCGTTCCAGGGTGTCGCGCGCCTCCCGGCCCCGGCCCGCCACCATCAGCGTGTTGCCTTTGAAGCCCGCCAGGCGCGTTTCGGAGAACCAGTCCAGCCACGCCGGACAGCTGCGGTCGTCCGGGGCGGCGTAGCGGTCCTCCGCGTGCCGAATGAGCGCCAGGGCGCGCCGAATGTCGCCGAAGCGGGTCTCGACCTCCGCCTCCACCGCATCGATCCACGCGATCATCTCGCTGGGGGCGTCGCCGCGGCGTGCGAACGCGCGCGCCGCCCGCATCCGGTCGCGGGCCTCCTCGGCGCGGGTCGGGTCGCCGGAGAAGGCGGGCGCGAAGGCCATGTGCGCGAGAATCGCCGCCCCGATGAGGGAGTCGCCCGCCTCGTGCGCGGCCTGCAGCGCCACGACGAAACTGGGCTGCGACATCTCGGGCTTTTGCAGGTCGAAGAACTCCAGCCGCCCTGCCAGCAGGCTGGATTCGGCGACGGCCGCGGCGAACAGCCGCCTGCTCGGCAGCGGTACCTGCGCGATGAGGTCCGCGCCCAGGCGGGCATGCTCGGCCACCGGCCGGTGCAGCCGGGTCGCGGGCAGTGCCCAGTACAGCTGCCGGTACCCGACGGTGACCGACAGGTAGTCGGTCGCCACCGAGGGGGGCAGTCCGACGAACTCGGTGCCGAGAGCGCCGTGCCCGGCGGGGATCTCGGCCACGGCGGGCCGCGCTGCTCCGCTCGCGCCGCCCAGCGACCATGGCGGGCTGAACCCCAGTTCGGTGATAGGCCGCCGGAACAGCGTTTCCAGCGCCGCCGCGTGCTCGGGATGCGGCCACGGCGGACTGGCCGACTCCCACCGCCGGACCGTGCGCGTCGTCACCGACACCCGCAGTCCGATGCGCCGGGCGGCATCGGTCACCGCATCGGCGAAGGCGGCCTGCGAACGCAGGCCGAGCCCCTGCCGCGCGGCTCGAAGTCGCGTGTTTCCGGTAGGCGCCATGGCGTGACCCCCGGTCTGTCCTGCACCGCACGCTGCAACCGAATGTCCCGGTGTCGTCCTAGTTTATGTCCTTTCAAAGGTCCAGTGCGGGGGAAATGATAGAGATATGAGGCCGCTGCTGTATGGGTATGTGCGTACCGATCTGGCGAATG
>JABFVX010000016.1 GCA_013362555.1 Mycobacteriaceae bacterium | reverse complement strand
ACGCCGCCTGCTCCCGCTGGGCCGCATTGAGCTGCACCTGGGAGGGATCGGGCTGGGCGATCGGCTGGTAGACAGCGTGTTTCAGGTCGAGCCGCGGGGTCAGTGTCGCCGTGCGGTTCTTGATCTCGGCGACGATGGGGAACACGAAGTCGTCGACGCGGAACGACAGGTCTGCCTTGGCCAGCACCGCGCCGTTCGGCGCCTTGATGCTGAACACTCCGCGGTCGGCGGTCATCGAACCGGTGTCGGTGGTGATCACGGCGGCATTCGAGCTCGGGGTGGCTGTGAAGTGCACCGCCGCCGCCGAATCCTGGGCGGTAGTCGCACTCGCGGTCGCCGCTGTCACGCTCACGACGCCCGCCGTCAGCGCCGAAGCCAAGCCGATTTTCCTCATCACTGTCCTTACGGTTCTCATTTTCGGGGACGTCGCACGCTGACGACTCGCTGTGCGGTCAGCCACAGCTCCCACCTGCTGTGACGCGGGCAACACAAGTCGCAAACTATCAGTTATTGAGACACTGGTCAATCTATGTCTCAAACATGAGGGTCGAGACTCGCCTCTGTAACGTCCAGAACGACCCGTGACGTGCGTCCAGCGCACGTCGCGGGTCGTTCTGGGCGGTTCCGGTTGTCGGCTTGCGCGGGGTCACACGCGCAGCAGGGCTGCCTGCACTTGGGAGAGGCGTTCGACGTCGCCCTGGAATCCGGCGACGGCGTCGTTGTAGAGGAACGCTTCCCAGAGCCGGACCAGCGCATAGGCGAGCACGCCGCGCTCGATCGGCGGCTCGTACCCTTGGGCCTCGGCCTGCTCGATGAGCGTCTCGACGGCGGCCACGGCCGCCGGGTGCACGATTCCGTCGCTGCGGGTCACCAGGCGCAGCGCCGCGGTGGATTCGTTGTCGAAATAGGTTCGCAGGGAGCCGTCCTCGACCAGCCAGCGAATGACGCGCTCGAGTACGTCGCGGAGTCGTTCGCCGCCCGCGCCGTCGATGCGGCGCCCCGCCAAAGCGACCATGCGCTCCAGTTGACGCGCGATGGCCGCGCCGAGCAGGCCGTCGCGCGAGCCGAACCAGCGGTACATGCTGGCCCGGCCGACGCCGAGCCGGGCGGCGATCTCGTGCACCTCGACCCGCTTGCCCGCCATGAAAACGTCGATGGTCGCCCGCAGCACATCGTCGCGACTGGCCGCTGCCGGTCGCCCCACTGTCCTGGTCGGTTCGCCGCGTGCCACGGCTAGAGCATAAGGGTCGAGTAGGGCGACAATGCCCGTGCGGCTGCCGCGTGCCCCAGTGTCAGCGCCTCCTGCAGGCGGGTCGCGCCCCGGTCGATGCGCCCGATGTCGGGTGCGCCGCGGGGCGGCCGGATCTGCAGAACAGCGGGGTCGGATGCGAAATCCCGGTCGTCGTCCCGGTGTCGTTGCACGCGTGTGCGCCACGCCGGGAGTGCGCCCGGTGCGCTGCGCGCGAGGAATCGCTCCACGATGAGGTTCTCCAATGCCGAAGGCCGCGAGACGGTTTCGTCGTCGCGGCGGGTGCGCAGCACCAGCAGGTGGGTGGCGCCTTGGGTTCGTGCAGTGTGCACGGGCACCGCCTCGGAGAGACCGGCGTCGACGAAGCGCCGCCCTCCGAGGTGGACCGGGCGGCCCGCCAGGATCGGCAGGCGGGTTGAGGCGCGCAGCGCGGCCTGGATCGATCCCGGGTCGGTCAGCTCGGCGTGCAGGTCGGCTGCCGCCCCGGTGTCGGCGTCGGTGGCGATCGGGTGGAACGTCACCGGATTGGCGAGGATCGCCGGAAAGTCCATCGGCACGATGCGCTCGTACACCGTGTGAACGAGGTAGTCGGTGTCGACGACGACCCCGCCGCGCAAGGCGCGCGCGGGGGTGATCACCCGGTTGACGATCTCGGGAGCCCAGGCCGACTTGGCCCGCCGCGCCCGCCCGCACAACAGCCACGCGGCGCTCAACGCTCCGGCCGACGCTCCGTACACCGCGTCGAAGCTGGGCAGTATGCCCAACTCTTCGATGGCCGCGACCATTCCGTGTGAGTACACGCCTCGCGCGGATCCGCCCTCGATAATCAGGGCGAGGCGGAATCGGTCGCCGCGCAGGCCGGGCAGGTTCGCTTCCCGGTGGCGGCGCGCAATGAGCTCGCCGACACTGATGGGGCGGTCACGATCCGCCACAGGCACCTCCGCGTTCAACTGACATGGCAGTATTTGATACATTGAACCATCTGTGTATCATATTGGTCGATACGGGCCCAGGAGGTCGACGAATGCAATTGGCGCTCACCGAGGACGAGCTCGCTTTCCGTGACGAGCTGCGGGCCTTCTTTCGGTCCGAGATCCCGGCCGACATCCGCAACCGGCACCGGCACGGGCAGGAGCTGAGCCGCGAGGACATCGTCACGACCCAACGCATCCTGAACGCGCACCACCTGGCCGTGCCCAACTGGCCGGTGGAATGGGGCGGACGAGACTGGACGCCCGTTCAGCGGCACCTCTGGCACGACGAGATGCAACTGGCCTCGGTGCCGGAGCCTCTCACCTTCAACGTGAACATGATCGGCCCGGTGATCGCCCAGTTCGGCTCGCCGGAGCTCGGCAGCCGCTTCCTGCCCGCCACCGCGAATCTGGACATCTGGTGGTGCCAGGGCTTTTCCGAGCCCGAAGCCGGGTCCGACCTGGCATCGCTGCGTACCACGGCGGTCCGGGACGGGGACAGCTACGTGGTGAACGGGCAGAAGACCTGGACCACGCTGGCGCAGTCGGCGGACTGGATGTTCTGCCTGGCGCGCACCGATCCGGACGCTCCGAAGAAGCAGGCGGGCATTTCGATGCTGCTGTTCCCGCTGGACGCGCCCGGGGTCACGGTCCGGCCCATCGAACTGATTGACGGCAGCCACGAGGTGAACGAAGTGTTCCTCTCCGATGTCCGGGTGCCCGCCGAGCAGCTCGTCGGCGCGGAGAACAGCGGCTGGACCTACGCCAAGTTCCTGCTGGGCAACGAGCGCACCGGCATCGCGGGGGTGGGGCAGACGAAGGTGAAGCTCTGGCTGGCCAAAGAGTACGCGCGCCGGTCGCCCGCGGGGGAACGCACGCTGCTCGAGGACCCGGTGTTCGCCGCGCGGCTGGCCGAACTCGAGAACGAGCTGTTGGCGCTCGAACTCGTCCAGCTGCGGGTGGCCGCCGGGTCCGCGGACGGCAGGCCCGACCCGGTCTCGTCCATCCTCAAGTTGCGCGGCACCGAACTGCAGCAGGCCGTCACCGAGCTCACGGTCGACATCGCAGGCCCGGATTCGGTTGCTCGCGAGGGGGATACGCAGGACTGGGCGCGACGCAGCACGGCCGCGTATCTCAACTACCGCAAGACGTCGATCTATGGAGGATCCAACGAGGTGCAGCGCGGCATCGTCGCCTCGACGATCCTCGGATTGTGAGGCAGCACCGTGGATTTCACCTTGACAGCGGAACAGGAAATGCTGCGCGACACCGTGCGCGAGGTGCTCGCCCGCGGCTACACCGCCGAGCGCCGAGCCGAAGTCGTGCGCGGCGAACCGGGCTGGGATCCGGCGATCTGGGCCACGTTCGCCGAAATCGGGTTGCTCGGCTTGACGTTCGCCGAAGAGTACGGCGGCACCGGCGCGGGCCCCATCGAATCCATGCTGGTGTTCACCGAGATCGGCCGATCATTGGCGCCGGAGCCGCTGCTGGACTGCGCGCTCCTGCCGGGCGGCCTCATCGCCGAGCGCGGCACGGACGCACAGCGCAAGGACCTGCTCCCGCGCATTGCCGACGGCAGCCTGCGAGCGGTGTTCGCACACGGTGAGCCGGGAACGCGGCTGCCCACGGCAGCGGCAGGCGCCGCGGCGCAGCGGCACGGCGACGGGTGGCGGCTGACCGGGCGAAAACATCCCGTTCCGCACGGGGACTGTGCCGACCTGCTGATCGTCAGCGCGGCCGGGCCGGAGGGCCTGGGCCTTTTCCTGGTGGACCCGGTCGCCCGGGGCGTTCGACGCGACGGCTACCGCACCCACGACGGGCTGCGCGGCGCGGACATCGCATTCGACAACGCCGCGGCCGTACCCCTGGGCGACGCCGCGGACGCCGCCGCGGCGGTGACCGCCGCCATCGTCACCGCGCAAGCCGCACTGTGCGCGGAGGCCGTGGGCGCCATGGAGCAGGCGTTGGCTCTCACCACCGAGTACCTGAAGACGCGCAAGCAGTTCGGTGTCGCGCTGCGCTCCTTCCAGGCTCTCACCCACCGTGCCGCGGACATGTACGTCGCGCTCGAACTCGCGCGCGGCATGAGCATGTACGCCTGCATGTCCCTCGCGGACGGCGCCGTCGACCCGGTGGCGGCGTCTCGCGCCAAGGCGCGCGTCGGCCGTTCCGCCCGCCTCATCGGGCAGGAGGCGATCCAGTTGCACGGCGGCATCGGCATGACCGCCGAATACCCGGTAGGCCATTACACGGCCCGCCTCACCGCCATCGAGCACACCCTCGGCGATTCGGCTGACCATCTGCGCCATCTCGCGGGCGGCGTCGGCAACTACCAGATGGTCGAAATCTGATGCGGATCACCGGCGCCGTCCTCGAGGAGTCCGGGCGGCCTCGGCCCTACGCCCGGTCGCGGCCGATCACGGTGGGCGAGTTGGAACTCGGCGACCCCGGCCCCACCGAGGTGCTGGTGGCCATCGAGGCGGCAGGCGTGTGCCACTCGGACCTGAGCGTGGTGGACGGGAACCGGCCGCGGCCGCTGCCGATGCTGCTCGGTCACGAAGCCGCGGGCCGCGTGCTCGCACGCGGCGACCGGGTCGCGGACCTCGAGGTCGGGCAGCGGGTCGTCATGTCGTTCCTGCCGCGGTGCGAGAGCTGCGCCGCCTGCGCCCGAGACGGGCTGTTGCCGTGCACGAACGGGTCGCGGGCCAACGCCGCGGGCGAGCTGCTCGGCCACCCCGGCCGGCTGTCGCGGGCCGGGGCCCAGGTCCGCCACCACCTTGGCGTCTCCGCGTTCGCCACGCACGCCGTCGTGGACCGGGCATCGGTGGTTCCCGTCGGCGCCGACGTGCCCCCCGAGGTGGCCGCGCTGCTCGGCTGTGCGGTGCTCACCGGCGGCGGCGCGGTGCTCAATGTCGCGCGCCCGGAGCCGGACGACACGGTCATGGTGATCGGGCTCGGCGGCGTCGGCATGGCGGCGCTGCTGGTCGCCAAGGCGCTCGGCGTGCGGCGGATTATGGCCGTGGACCGGCTGCCGGATAAGCTGGCCGCCGCCCGCGCGCTCGGCGCCGCCGAGACCTGCACCCCGACCGAGGTCGTCGAGCGCGGACTGCGGGCCCGCTTCGCCATCGAGTGCGCGGGACACCCGGCGGCGCTCGAAACGGCTTATGCGGCAACTGAAGCCGGCGGAGTGACCATCACCGTCGGGCTGCCCGCGCCGACGTCGACAGTCACCCTGCCCGCGCTCTCGATCACCGCGGAGGCCCGGACCGTCGTCGGCAGCTACCTCGGCTCCGCGGTGCCTGCCCGCGACATCCCCCGCTACGAGCGCATGTGGCGCGAGGGCCTGCTGCCGGTGGAGCGGCTCATCTCGTCCCGGATCGGCTTGGCCGACATCAACACCGCCATGGACCTGCTCGCCGACGGAGCGGCCGTCCGCCAAGTGGTCATGTTCGACCACCAGCCTCCAGAATGACCCGTGACGTGCGCTCTGCGCACGTCACGGGTCATTCTGGATGTCCTTATCGCTTGGCGTCGCGGCTGTTCGTGATGTCGACCAGCGGCAGTCGCAGCGCGGCGGGCGCGTCGGCGGGCACGATCGGACGGTTCGGCGCGACGGGCGCGACGCGCCGGTAGGACTCGCCCATGGCGGGTCGCAGCGGCGCCCGCGGCTAAATGATACACATGATCCGCTATGTATCAAATTGCGCTGGGCTGGGGTGACCTGCGACAAGGGCGGGCCACGCGGCATGCGTACCGGTTGCTCGCACCTGGATGGATGTGTAAATCGGAACGACATAGCGGCCGGTTCGGTTTCCGGCGACATGGCGGATCGAAATCCTAACCAGCGGTTCACTTCCGGAGAAGACGCGCCAGTCTGCCGCTTGTGTCACAATAGCTTTCGGGTTGCGCAATCCACCGAGAACAAAACGATCCAACCTGCTCCGTTGGAGATCAGGTTGCATTGAGTGTTGGGCTGCCCGCGGCATCCCGACACGCGATTAGCCAAGTGGCCGAACCGAAGTCGCTTGGGATTGGCAGTGTAGCAAGAGGTGGAGTCGGAATCATGGTTTTCCAGGAGAATGCACATAATCTCGCGGATCAGCTGTTCGGCAGTCGGCGAATCGCCACCGCGCGGCACAACGAACTGCTCGACAACGCGGGATTCGACCAGGATTGGTGGGCTGTCGTACAGAACCCGGGCAAGCGCGCGTACGAACGGTACCTGCGGTTGCTCCCGCACCTGGCTGCCACCGAAATCGTCTCCAACCCGGCGGAATTGGTGGCACTGCACGAACAGACCACGATCGTCGACCCGCACCTCGGCGCCCTGCTGACCGTGCAGGTGAACCTGGTGCTGGGCACGCTGCTCGAGCAACACTCCCGCACCGGCGAGGTCGCGGCGGCGCTGGACGACCTCCTCGCCGGGCGGGCCGTAGGCGCCTACGTCCTGACCGAAGTCGGTCACGGCAGCGACCTGAACAACCTCGAGACGGTCGCCGAGTACGACCCGGCCGACGGCGGGTTCGTGCTGCACACCCCGACGGACACGGCCGTGAAGTTCATGCCGACCACCGCTCCCGCGCCGGTGGAAGGGATTTCGCGATTCGGAATCGTCTTCGCCCGGCTCGTCATCGATGGCGTCGCGCGGGGGAACTATCCGTTCCTGGTGCGCCTGGTCGACTCGGACGGGACGGTCCGGCCGGGCATCACCATCCGTCCGCTGCCCGAGAAACCGGGCCTGGCGATGGACAACTCGCTGACCCGATTCGACCACGTGCGGGTGTCGAGCGAATGCCTGCTGTCCCACACCGGGACTCGCGTCGACGACAACGGTGTGCTGATCGCGCCGATCCCCGCCGACAATCAGGCCTGGCGCGCGATCAGCCGAGTGCGCCTCGGCAGGCTCTGCATTTCGGCCATGGCTACCGCGGTCTCGCGGTCGGCGCTGGCCATCGCTGCGGGCCATGCCCGCCAGCGCGACATCGCCGGGATGGGGGGCGGGCGCATTCCGCTCGCGCAGGTGCCTGCGCACACCGGCCCGCTGCTCGACGCCGTGGCGGACACCTACGTCGCCGCGGCGGCAGTGGAGCTCGCCCTGGAGGCTTTCACCCAGGCCGCCGACGAGCACGCCGACGAGCAGGCGCCGGTGCTGACCGACCTCGTCTCGCTGACCAAGTACCTGACCACGTCCACGGCTCTGCGGGTGTGCAACGAGGTGCGAGACCGACTAGGCGCGCAGGGCGTCTTCGCCCACAATCAGATCGTGACCTACCGGGCGCTGCGCGACGCCGCCGCCACCGCCGAGGGCGACAGCTACGTCATTGCCTTGCAGGCCGCCTACCGGCGGCTGGCCCTGCCCGACGAGTGGACCTCGGAGAGCCGGGACAGTCTCGGGTCCTGCGACATCGACACGCCGGAGGCCTGGCTGGACTGGCTGTCCGCCCGGGAACAGTACCTTCAGCACCGGACGCTGGAAACGTTCGCGACAACCGGGGGCGACCGCCAAGAGCGGTGGGACGCCGTCTACGACCTCGCCCTCGCGGCGGCCGACGCCCATATCACGCACCGGGCGGCGCGGGTCATGGCGGACCGTGCCCGCCTGCTGCCCGAGGGCCCCCGCCGGCTCGCGGAGAACCTGCTCACGCTGTTCGCCGTGCGCCAGTGTCTGACGCACGGCGCGGACCTGCTCCCGGACGGTCCGTTCCCCAAGACGCCGCGGTCGCTGCGGGACATGCGAATTCAGCTGCACAGCATGCTGGCGCCGCATCTGGGTGAGCTCGTCGACTCGCTCGACCTGCCGCCCGGCCTGCTCCCGACCACGTTCGGGCCGGACACCTATGTCACGCAGTACGCACAGTCCCTGAGCGAAGTCGGGAGCGGCGCGCCGCCGCGGGCGAACGGAGCTCCGGTTCGGGCGGCTTCGCGCGGGTTCAGGGTGTTTCGGAGGTCGTAGCGACTGCCAGGCCGGCCCGTGTGGTGCGTTCGACGCATCACACGGGCCGGCCCGGAGGGTTTCGCGGCGCAGGCTCCGGGCCGTCACGGGACGGTCAGCTGCTGGGCGGGGTGGAATTCCACCGGCAGCGCGGCCAGCGACCGGTGGAACGGCCCCGGCCGCCATGTGAGCTCGTCCGCGGCGGCGCCGAGCCGAATGTCGGGCAAGGCGTCGAGCAGCTGGTCGATAGCGTTCTGCGCGACGATGTAGGCCACCGACTTGGCGGGGCAGACGTGCGGTCCGACCCCCCAGGCGAGGTGCGAATTGTTGTTGGCGTATTCGCCTTCGATCGCGGGGTCGTTGTTGCATGCCGCCATGCTGATCACGACCGGCTGGTCGGCGGGCAGCCAGACCCCGTCGACCATGATCGGGTGCCTGGGGTAGGTGATGCCGAAGTTCGCCAACGGCGGATCCTTGAACAGCAGTTCGTTGAGCGCGTCGTTCGTGGTCGGGGCTCTGGTTCCGCTGAAGCGGCTGTCGGTCAGCATCAGCAGCAGGGTGTTGGAGATGAGGTTCTGCAGCGGTTCGATGCCCGCTCCGTAGATGGTCACCAGCTGGTGGACCATCTCCTCGTCGGTCAGTTCGGCCTCGTGGTTCACCAGGCGCGTCGCGAGGTCGTCGCCGGGCTCGGCCCTGCGCAGGCTCACCAGGTCCGCCAGGGCGCGAGCGAACAGCGCGCTGCCCTCGGCGGCGTACTTGCCCTCGAACATCATGGCCATGCCTTCGGCGACCTGGTGGCCGATCTCGGCGGGGCACCCGACCATCGTGTTGAGTACCGCGAAGGTGACGGGGAAGGTGTACTGGCTGATCAGGTCGGCCTCGCCGCGTTCGCAGAAGGCGTTGATCAACGGGACGGCGATGCCCTCGATGTCGTTGTGCAGCCGGTACAGGTCGATCTTGTCGATGCTGTCGAGGTTGGCCCGCCGAAAGCGCGTGTGGGCGGGGCCCGCCGAGCGCAGCGCGTTCGGCCGGTACTCCAGCATCGGCAACACCGGACAGTCCGGGGGCACCGCCTGCTGCCAGCGCCTCGGGTCGGCCGAGAAGTGCTCGTGGTCGTGCGCGATCCGCACTGCGGTCCAGTACCCGATCACGAGCGTGGCGGGAATCCCGGGCGACAGCTCCACCGGCACCAGCGGGCCGTAGCTCTGCCGCATCCGCGCGTACACCACGTGCGGGTCGACGGCGAATTCTTCGGAGTAGAGCGGAATGCGAGGGAGGTCGGTAATGGTTGGCGCCCCGGACATGTGGGCCGGAGGTTGGGTTGTGTGCTCCACGGCGGCCGATCCTACTCAGAGTCTGATTTCCTTGCGAGCCAATCAGTTTGCCGGCAATGGCAAGAGCAGGCCGAACCGCCTCCGAACGCACCCGTTTCAGCCGTACCCGCCGAATTCAGCAGACTATTCCCGGTGCGGCGGACAAGAAGGGGTGCGCCTGTCCGTTCCCCCTAACCTCGCAAGCGATCGTGCGCGCGAATCAGGGGCAACCCGCAGCGCGGACGGAACCGCCGCGGGCGCGGCGAGCGCCGGGGACATGTTCACCGCGCGACTCGCTGGCTCCGGGTGGGCGCATGAATATTGTTTCGTGCAACAGCTTCCGTACTTTCCAGAATGACCCGTGATGTGCGCTCAGCGCACATCACGGGTCATTCTGGTAAGTATTCGCAGCGGACCCGTGCCCAGTCGGAGAGTCGAACGGCCGAGTTGTGCGGTCGCAGGGGACTGCAGGCATGCGGACTTCCTGGGCCGGAACCGCGGTGTGATCCAGAATCGTTGTGTCACAACATGATGCGACACACATCGCGGGCGCGGTGCGAGCTGTCGCCCGTATCGACGCCGTTGGGCGGCTCCGCTCGTGCCCGAACGCCAAAACCAGTCCTGGGTAAGCGTTTTCGCGCGTATGGTCAGGTGTGTCAAACCTCGACTGGACTCGAGGCCCGCAAGGTGGATGTGACGGGGTGAGAAATGTACCCGGATAGGCAACGTGACAAAAGGAATCGCGACGAGGGGCAGGATGACGGCACGCAGCCGCCCACGCGCAAGCGCCGACAAGATGCGGGCCCGGCACCGGTCGTCGGCATGTGCGGACTGGTTCTGGTGATCGGCCAGCAATACCGGTTCGCCGAGTTCGTCGAGAACCAGGACGAGGACACCGTCGAGTTTCTCGACCACACTGGTCAGCTGACTCAGATCAACGACACGACATGCACCTTCGCGGTCGGCGGCGGTGCGCCGATCGCCGTGTCCGCCGCGGACGTCATATCGATTGTCCCGCAGCTCACGTGGCCGACGCTGCAACCCGCACTGGCCCCGATCACCTGCATGATCATCGCAGCGGGTCAGCAGGAAGGATTGGTCGCCAAGGCCGCGGGGTACGGAATCAGCTTCAACCAGCTGCTGTCGATGATCATCGAGTTGGACCTGACCCAGAATACCGGCGACACTGAGGTCTACCAGGCAATCGTCGAGGCGTCGGTGTCCTCGCTGACGCTCGGCTCGCACACGCCGTCGTGCTACAACGCCGCGACTGTGCTGTACAACATGCTCGCGCTCAATCCGCTGCCCAGTCTGCCGAACAGCACCGGCGCCCTGGTGCCCGCCACGATCAACGGGGCCGCCAATGCCGCCGGATTCCAGGGGCGCGAGAAGCCCGCAGCCGACGACCCGCACTTCACGCAGAATCTGACCGTCGCCTGCAAGGGGCTCTGTGCGGCGCTGACCACGGCCGCAGGAACCAACGTCAGGTGGGTTTTCGGAGTGAACTTCGGCATCCACGGATTCGTCATCGCGGTCACCGGGGACAAGGCCGAACTCCTCCAGAGCTTCGCCGGGGCCGAGGGCGAAATGCTGATGGGATTCCTGGAGAAGACCTTGACGCACGGTCGCTACTACACCATCGCGCAGCTGACGAGCCTGCTCCTGGAGATGGTCGTCGAAGGCGCCGAAGACCATGATCCCGGCGCCCTGCGCGCGCAGTCGATCTTCTTCGGTGGGCGGGCGGACGACCCGGGTGACGCGGGTCTCCCAGTGGCGCCGCTGCGGTGGGTGTCGTTCCAGTTGAAACTCGACGCCGCTATCGATCAGGCGCTGATCGCCTGGATACGGGCAGGCATCCGCTTCTATGACGATGTGAAGGCGCTCAAGGACAAAGCCGAAGACACCGACTGACGTCGGGCGGCGCGTCCGGCCTGCCTCACCGAGGGCCTGCGGGCGAGACGCGTGTTGCCGCCTTGCGGGCCGCGACCAGGATGGGGTCCCATACCGGAGAGAACGGCGGGGCATAGCCGAGATCCAACGCGGTGATCTGTTCCACCGTCATGCGGGCGGTCAGTGCGACCGCGGCGGTGTCGACCCGCTTGGCGGCGCCTTCCCCGCCGACGATCTGCACGCCCAGCAGTCTGCCGGTGCGGCGTTCGGCGAGCATCTTGACCGTCATGGGAGCGGCCCCGGGGTAATAGCCTGCGCGGCTGGTCGATTCGATGGTCACCGTCTCGTATCGCAGGCCGACGCGGTCGGCGTCCTTCTGGCGCAAGCCGGTTCGGGCGATCTCGAGATCGCACACCTTGCTGACCGCCGTTCCGACCACGCCCGGAAATACGGCATACCCGCCGCCGATGTTGCTGCCGATGATCTGCCCGTGCTTGTTCGCATGGGTTCCGAGCGGGACGTGCTGTTCTTGGCCGGAGACCAGGTTCAGCACTTCGACGCAGTCCCCGCCCGCCCAGATGTCGCGCCGGCCGCGCACCCGCATCGCGAGATCGGTGAGCAGGCCGCCGTGCGCACCGAGTGGCAGGCCCGCGGACTCGGCGAGGCCGGTGTCGGGGCGGACGCCGATACCGAGAATTACTACGTCAGCCGGGAATTCGTCGGTGCTGGTGGCGACGGCCCGCGCCCTGCCGTCCGCCGCGGTCCGGATTTCGACCACTTCGGCGTTGTTCACCATCGTGATGCCTAGCCCTTCCATGGCCCGGCGCACCAAGCGGCCCATGTCGGGGTCGAGCGTTGCCATGGGTTCGGGGCCGCGATTGACGACGGTGACGGTGAAACCGTGCTTGATCAGCGCTTCCGCCATCTCCACGCCGATGTAGCCCGCGCCGACGACGACCGCTCGGCGACTGTGCGCAAGCGCCAGCGAATCCAACAGCGCCTGGCCGTCGTCGAGCGTCTGCACCCCGTGCACTCCCGGCGCGTCCACGCCGGGCAGCGCGGGCCGAACCGGACGGGCGCCGGTCGCGATGACGAGTTTGTCGTAGGCGGTCCAGTACTCGGACCCGGAGTCGGCGTCGCGCGCCAGCACCCGCCGCCCGTCGGGGTCGATTTCGGTCACCTCGGTGCGCAACCGCAATTCGATGCCGCGGGCGGCGTGCTCTTGCGGGGTGCGGGCGATCAGGTCGTCGCGCTCCGGAACGTCGCCTCCCACCCAATACGGAATTCCGCACGCCGAGTACGAGGTGAAATTGCCGCGTTCGAAGGCCACGATGGACAGGTCCGCGGGCCCGCGCATCCTGCGGGCCTGCGATGCCGCGGACATCCCGGCGGCGTCGCCGCCGATCACAACCAGACGTTCCGGACCGCCGCCGTGCCCATTGTCGCCCATGGGCACCACGCTACGGGCACCGGAACTCGCCCGCGCTGCGGCTCGACCGCTCGGTGTCGCGCGAACCGCCCTACTGTGGTCCTCATGGATTCGAACCCGTCAGGCGCCCTCATTCCGCACGTGACCCTGAACAACGGCGTCGAAATGCCGATTCTCGGATTCGGCGTCTACCAGGTGCCGCCGAACGAGACGGAGCGGGCGGTGGCCGACGCGCTCGCCGCGGGCTACCGCCTGATCGACACGGCGGCCGTGTACGAGAACGAGCTCGCCGTCGGCCGCGCCATTGCCGCCAGCGGCATCCCGCGCGAGGAACTGTTCATCACGACCAAGCTCTGGATCCAGAATTCCGGACCGGGCGGGCTCGGCGAGCGGAACACCGCTGACGCGTTCGACGCGTCAATGCGCAAACTCGGCCTGGACTACCTCGACCTCTACCTGATCCACCAGCCGTTCGGCGATGTGTACAGCCAGTGGCGGGCGATGCAGCGCCTGCATGCCGAGGGGCGGATCCGGGCGATCGGAGTGTCCAACTTCGCGCCGGACCGGGTGGTCGATCTCATCGTCAACAACGAGGTCGTCCCGGCAGTCAACCAGATCGAGACGAATCCGTTCCACCAGCGCGTCGACGAGCAGCAGATATCGCGGGAGCACGGTGTGCAGGTCGAGTCCTGGGGGCCGTTCGCGGAGGGGCGCAACGGCCTATTTGCAAACCCGGTATTGAGCGGCATCGGTCGCGACCACGGCAAGTCGGTGGCACAAGTCGTGCTGCGCTGGCTGGTTCAGCGCGACATCGTGGTGATTCCGAAGTCGGTGCGCCCGGAACGCATGGCCGAAAACCTCGACGTGTTCGACTTCGAACTCACCGCGGAGGAGCTGGCCCGGATCGCCGAGCTGGACTCGGGCGCGTCCCAGTTCTTCGAACACCGCGACCCGGCAATGGTCGGCCGCCTCGCAGGCCACCGGGTCTCCTGACGAGCGCCACACCCGTTTCG
>JABFVX010000322.1 GCA_013362555.1 Mycobacteriaceae bacterium | reverse complement strand
CCATCCCCGGCGCACCGACGGCGCGGCCCGTGTTCCACGTTGCCGGCACCCGGACCGCCGTGCCCGGCGCCAGTCCGGCGACCATGCCGACCGGCACCCCGCCGCCCCCGCCGCCACCGCCGCCGTTGAGGCGGTCGAGCGTGGGCGATTCCGACGGCGGCACATGCTGGTTCGGTTCGGGGCCTGCGTCCGAATGCGGCGGCGTCCACGACTCGAGCAGGTTGTTGGCCAGCGGTGCGGCCGCGGCCTGGTTCGCGATCGACGGCGACTCGGACGGAGCGGAGACCGAGTCGACGTTGGAGCTGGAGGAGTTGTCGTAGCCAGACATGATGGAAGCCGCCGTGTCCCAGAGGCCCATGTACTTCGCGAGCATCGCCGCGGCCAGGCCGTAGTTGTGGGAGGCCTTCGCCGCGAGATACGCCGACCACACGCCCATGATCGTCCCGACGCTCGGCATGGAAGACCGTGCCTTGTCGGTGATTTCGCCCTGCTTCTCGGCCCGCTCGGCAGTCTCGTCGGTGGACTCGGCGGCCTGCCGCAACTGTTGAATGAACCGCTGGTAGGCCGCCATCGCGCTGTTCCACATGTCGCCCGACGTGCCGACGTCAAGAGTCTTGATCCGGTTGTCGATGGCGTCGGCCATCGCCCGCAGCTCCTCGGCGCGTTTGCGGTAGGCCTCGGCGGCCTCGCGGTAGGTCTTGCCGCCCTTGCCGGAGTGTTTCAGCAGCCGCGACCACACCTCCGGCCGCCGCGAGCCGTAAGACGCCATGGCTCAGTCGAAGTCGATCGCGCCGATGCCGCCGGCGCCTTGGCTGTCGGTGGCCTGGAGCGCGGCGGTCACCGGCCGGAACAGGTCCGCCCCGCCTTGCAGCTTGGCGAGCATGTCCGCCGCCTTGGGCAGGTACTCGTCGGTGGCGAACGCGCTGAACTTCTTGTCGGTGTCGATGCTCACCGGATCCTTCGCGGTTCCGTTGGGCTGTATTTGTTTGGCGCCTGCCTCGAAGTTCTCGGACATCTTCGTGCGCTCGACGGTGATGTCGGTCGCGGCCAGATGCATGTCGATCGAACTGATCTCGAAAATCGTCATGGAGCTTCTCCCGTTGCGGGGTTGTGGACCTGAGTCGACGATACGCGTTGTGTCCATTCACGTCTCGCACTGTTCCCAATGCCGGCGGCCCGATACGCTGGGTGGAGTATTCAGCGGGACAGGAACGCACATGACCGATGATTCGACACTCACGGTGGATTCCGGCGGACTGCGCAAAACAGCCCAGGACGAGCGACGCTCGCGCGAGGATGCCGTGCAGACCATCACCGACGCCTGCGGCGAAGCCATTGGCGCGGCAGGCAAGGATCCGATCACGCAAGGCTTCACGAGCGGGACGGACAAACATCTGAACGCCTTTCTGAACGACGCGCTGCGCAACGACGTCGCCAAGCACGAGCGAGTGTGTAAAGCCATGGTGCACACGGCCGATCGACTCCAGAGCACCGACGGGGACGGCAGTCGGAGCCTGGCGAGCATCGACTTCGGCTGAGCCCGGTGCGACCGTGAACGGTCAGGCGTGGGCGATGGTCGCGGCGCTGATCCAGCTCGGCGTCCTCGGTGCGAAGCAGTCCCAGACGCAGAAGGCTGCCGACGCGCTCGGCCGGCGGGCGAAAGACTACCGCCGCAGCGCGGATCAGGCGCCGATCACCGGCCAGGCAGCACAAGCGTTGCGCGCCAACGTGAACGAGCACGCCGACCGAATGCAGAGCAACAGCGAGAAGCTCGGGGACATCGCGGGCATATTCGGCAAGGCGCAATCGGCTGCGAGCACGGCGAAGGCGACGACGCCGCGGCCGGAGGAGTTCGAACAGGCGCTGACGCAATGGCAGCAGGCCGTCGCCCGCGGCGACAAGGCGGGCGCAGCGCGCTGGAAAGCGAAATACCAAGAGCTGGAAGCGCGGGCTACCGCCGCGCAGTCCGCCTACAACGGCGACATGTCGCAACTGCTCAGTTCCATCGGCCAGGCCATGCAGGGGATCATGCAGAACTCGGGCAGCGGCTCCAGCGGCAGCGGCGCAGGCAGCACGACGACCGGCGATACGTCCCCTGCCGACACCTCCAGCGGCACCGGCAATCTCGCGGACCTGGGTCAGAAGCTCTGGAACCAGACCGACCCGAAGTGGCTCGACCAGTTGCGCGACTCGCACGGCCCGCTCACCCCGAACGAGCCGTCACCGACCCTGCGCGGCCTCGACAACGGCGGCAGCGCGCACGGTTTCGGCGGCGGCGGGGGAATCGGCGTAGTGGGCGCGGCGCTCGGCGCGAGTGTCCCGGGTGGACCGCGGATGCCGGGGAACTGGAACCCCGGCAAGCCATTGGCCATGCCGATGGCGCCGGTGCCCGGGGCGGGAACGGGCCGGGGTATGGGCTCGGGCATGATGCCGCCGCCGATGGCGCGCGGCGACCGCCGCGCCCGCACCCGCCCCGGCATCCAAGCCCCAAGCAGCCAGCACGAAGTCCCGGAGATCCCGGCCGCCTTGGGCATCGGCACCGTTGACCCGCGGGGCACGGACGACGCATCCCGAGACGACGTCCAGGACGGCTTCCGGGAGGTGAAGACATGATCACCCACGCGGGTGCGGTCGATCTCACCGTGGACGCCGTGCTGCTGCTGGGCCGGATGGTCGGCATCGACGAGTTCCCGTCCGTGCTGTGGCTCGAGCCGAACGTCTTCTTCCCCGACGACCAGGACCGAGTGGACGCCGTCGTGCTCCGGCAGCTCACCGAAGCCGGCATCGTCGGCGACGACGGCCGCACGCACCCCCGAATTGCGCTGTGGCTGCGAAGCCTCGACCGGCCGGACATGGAGATCGCCGTCGACGTCTACGATCTCGATCGCCACCGCGAGCTAACGGACATGCTGCGCCTGACGCTGGTGCGCTGCGACGACACCCATGTCCTCGCCACTCGCTGCGGCGACCAGATCGTCTTGCAGGAATTGGTCGGCATCGGCGACGACCCCGCCACCGCGCTCGCCGACACCATCTCCGCGGCCATGGGCGCAGCCGAGCCCGCTGCGTTCGCCCCGTTCACCATTGCCGAAATCACCATGGCCGCGGTGACAATCGACGACGCCCGCGAGGCCCACCGTGAACTGCGCCGCCACGGCGCAGGCACCGCCCAAGCCGACACCCTGGCACGCAGCCGCTGCGAACTCCGCCGCTGGGCCGCGGTGACCATGATCGAACACCACGACGGCGGTTCCGTCACCGCGCCCGGCGGAATCGCCGTGTACGACGCCCCGGTCGGCCGCATCGCCACGGCCCCCAGCCTCGGCCCCGACGGCACGGTGTACGACACCTACACCCCCGGCGCCCCGGCCGACATAGCCCGCGCATGCCGGGCACTGCTGCAACTGCTTCCTGCCGGGAGCTGGACAGAAACATCACGAAGGGACATGTGAGGTGATGTCAGAAGCACGCGGGTATTCGATTTGGTGGCGACCTCTGATGGTCCGGAACGGCAACGCTGCTTTGCCGTCACGGTTGAGGTGTTTGGGTACGTCTCACGAGGTGATAAGGGATGCCTGAGGAGCGGAAAATATTGGAACTTCCTTCCGCTAGGAGGCCAGCGGCCGGTGGAACGCCTTATGCCGAGCTCGACGAGGTCTGGTACAAGGAACCGCCGCGGGGACGATTTCCCGTCCCGGTGGCCGGCGAGCCGCAGGCACCGCCTCGTCCAGTACCGCAGCCCGATCCTGTAGCCGTGCAGCCGCCAGTCGATGCAATCGTCCCCGTGCGGCCCTCCGAGAACGTGGGAACCCGGGGTGTTGGACAGATGGAAACGGAAGGACCTCCCCAGGCTGAGCGAGTAGGCAGGTCTTTGAGAGCGGAAGGGCTTGCACCGGCCGGTGGGGTGCCTGATGGTGCGCCGGTGATGGGTGCGCCGTTGGTTCCGGTGGTGGGTGGTGGGCGGGGT
>JABFVX010000218.1 GCA_013362555.1 Mycobacteriaceae bacterium | reverse complement strand
CTCGGGGAGGGTCACGACGCCGGTCACGTCCGTGGTGCGGAAGTAGAACTGCGGGCGGTAGTTGTTGAAGAACGGCGTGTGGCGGCCGCCCTCCTCCTTGTTCAGGATGTACGCCTGGCCCTCGAACTCCGTGTGCGGAGTGGTGGTGCCCGGCTTCACGACAACCTGACCGCGCTCGACGTCCTCGCGCTTGATGCCGCGAACCAGCAGACCGACGTTGTCGCCCGCCTGGCCCTGGTCCAGCAGCTTGCGGAACATCTCGATGCCGGTGATGGTGGTCTTGGTCTTGGTCTCGCGGATGCCGACGATCTCGACTTCCTCGTTGACGTTGACCACGCCACGCTCGACGCGGCCGGTCACCACGGTGCCGCGACCGGTGATGGTGAACACGTCCTCGATCGGCATCAGGAACGGCTTGTCGGTCTCGCGGACCGGGTCCGGAATCGACTCGTCCACGGCGTCCATCAGGTCGATGATGGACTGGGTCCACTTCTCGTCGCCCTCCAGCGCCTTCAGCGCGGAGACCTTCACGACCGGGGCGTCCTCGTCGAACTCCTGGGCCGCGAGCAGCTCACGGACCTCCATCTCGACGAGCTCGAGGATCTCCTCGTCGTCGACCATGTCGGACTTGTTCAGCGCGACCAGGATGTAGGGCACGCCGACCTGGCGGGCCAGCAGCACGTGCTCGCGGGTCTGCGGCATCGGGCCGTCGGTGGCCGCCACGACCAGGATGGCGCCGTCCATCTGGGCCGCACCGGTGATCATGTTCTTGATGTAGTCCGCGTGACCCGGGGCGTCGACGTGCGCGTAGTGGCGCTTCTCGGTCTGGTACTCAACATGCGAGATGTTGATGGTGATACCGCGCTGCTTCTCTTCCGGAGCCTTGTCGATCTGGTCGAACGCGAAGCTCTCGTTGAGGTCCGGGTACTTGTCGGCGAGCACCTTGGTGATCGCCGCGGTCAGAGTGGTCTTGCCGTGGTCAACGTGACCGATGGTCCCGATGTTGACGTGCGGCTTCGTCCGCTCGAACTTCGCCTTCGCCACTTGTTTGTCCTCCCTGGACTGTTGTGCTATTTCGGTTTCTGTATGGCGCGCATGGAGCGTAGCCTGCGGTCTGACCGCAGACCCTACTCGCCGGTTGCCTTAGCGATGATTTCCTTCGACACGTTAGCGGGCACTTCCGCGTACGAGTTGAACACCATCGAGTAGTTCGCCCGGCCCTGGGTCTTCGACCGGAGGTCTCCGATGTAGCCGAACATCTCCGAGAGCGGGACCTGCGCCTTGACGACACGGGCACCACTGCGTTCCTCCATGGCCTGGATCTGGCCACGGCGGGAGTTGAGGTCGCCGATCACGTCGCCCATGTACTGCTCGGGCGTGATGACCTCGACTGCCATGATCGGCTCGAGAATCACCGGACCGGCCTTGCGGGCCGCTTCCTTCAGCGCCTGGTTTCCGGCGATCTTGAACGCCATTTCCGAGGAGTCCACCTCGTGGTAGGCGCCGTCGAGCAGCGATGCCTTCAGGTTGACCAGCGGATAACCGGCGAGCACGCCGTACTGCATGGCGTCCTGGATGCCGGCGTCCACCGAGGGGATGTACTCGCGGGGCACGCGGCCGCCGGTGACCTTGTTCTCGAACTCGTAGGTCGCGCCGTCCTCGCCGACGAACGGCTCGAGGGCGATGATGACCCGCGCGAACTGGCCGGAGCCACCCGTCTGCTTCTTGTGGGTGTACTCGAGCTTCTCGACCTTCTTGGTGATGGTCTCGCGGTAGGCCACCTGCGGCTTGCCGACGTTGGCCTCCACCTTGAACTCGCGCTTCATGCGGTCCACGAGGATGTCGAGGTGCAGCTCGCCCATGCCGCCGATGACGGTCTGGCCGGTCTCCTGGTCCAGCTTCACCGAGAAGGTCGGGTCCTCGTCGGAGAGCTTCTGGATCGCGGTGCCCAGCTTCTCCTGGTCGGCCTTCGACTTCGGCTCGATGGAGACCTCGATCACGGGGTCCGGGAAGGTCATCGACTCCAGGACGATCTGGTTCTGCGGGTCGCAGAGCGTGTCACCGGTGGTCGTGTCCTTCAGGCCGATGACGGCGTAGATGTGGCCCGCCACCACCTCGTCGACCGGATTCTCCTTGTTGGAGTGCATCTGGAACAGCTTGCCCAGCCGCTCCTTCTTGCCCTTGGTCGAGTTGATGACCTGCGCGCCCGAGGACGCCTTGCCCGAGTACACGCGGACATAGGTCAGCTTGCCGAAGAACGGGTGCACCGCGATCTTGAAGGCCAGCGCCGCGAACGGCTCGGTGGCCGACGGGTCCCGGTGGATGGTCTCGTCCTCTTTGCCCGGCACGTGGCCGTCGGCGCCGCCGTCGTCCAGCGGGGTCGGCAGGTAGTCGACCACGGCGTCGAGCATGGGCTGCACGCCCTTGTTCTTGAACGCCGAGCCACACAGCACCGGGTAGAGCTCGGAGTTGACCGTCATCTTGCGGATGGCGCCCTTGATCTCCTCGACCGTGAGCTCTCCGCCGCCGAAGAACTTCTCCAGCAGCTCCTCGTCCGACTCGGCGACGGTCTCCAGCAGCTCCTGGCGGTACTGCTCGGCTTTCTCGGCCAAGTCGGCCGGGATCGGCTCGACCTCGTACTTCTCGCCGAGCTTGGTCTCGCCCTTCCAGACCTTGGCGTTCATCTCGACCAAGTCGACGATGCCCTCGAAGGAGTCCTCCGCACCGATCGGCAGCTGGATGACGAGCGGACGAGCGCCCAACCGGTCCTTGATGGTCTGCACGGTGAAGTAGAAGTCCGCGCCCAGCTTGTCCATCTTGTTGACGAAACAGATGCGCGGGACGTCGTACTTGTCAGCCTGCCGCCAGACCTGCTCGGACTGGGGCTCGACGCCCTCCTTGCCGTCGAAGACGGCGACGGCGCCATCGAGCACCCGCAGCGAACGCTCCACCTCGACGGTGAAGTCGACGTGGCCGGGCGTGTCGATGATGTTGATCTGGTTGTCGTTCCAGTAACAGGTGGTGGCGGCGGAGGTAATGGTGATACCCCGCTCCTGCTCCTGCGCCATCCAGTCCATCGTGGCCGCGCCGTCGTGGACCTCACCGATCTTGTAGGTGATGCCGGTGTAGAAGAGGATGCGCTCGGTGGTCGTGGTTTTGCCGGCATCGATGTGCGCCATGATGCCGATGTTGCGAACCTTGTTCAGGTCCGTCAGCACTTCCTGTGCCACGGGTGTTTTCCTCGTTCCGTACTAGTTGGCGGGTCTCACGCGGCGCTCGCCCGGAGCGCTCGCCCAAGTCTTTTGTTCCGATGTCTGCACCGGCACCGTGTTGTACGGAGCCGACGCGCACCGCCGGATCCGGCGCCGCGCCTTCGCGGGCCGCATGGTCACTGTTCCGAATTGCGCCTGCGATCCGCTGGGCGCCGGGCTGTATCCGACGGTCATCTCGGTCACCAGCGGTAGTGCGCGAAGGCCCGGTTGGCGTCGGCCATCTTGTGAGTGTCTTCGCGACGCTTCACCGAGGCACCGAGGCCGTTGCTGGCATCGAGCAGCTCGTTGGCGAGCCGCTCCACCATCGTCTTCTCGCGGCGCTGCCGGGCGAACGTCACCAGCCAGCGCAGCGCGAGGGTGTTGGAGCGACCCGGACGAACCTCGATCGGCACCTGGTAGGTGGCACCGCCGACCCGGCGGGACTTCACCTCGAGGGCGGGCTTGACGTTGTCCAGCGCACGCTTCAGCGTGACGACCGGGTCGGTGCCGGTCTTCTCGCGCGCCTGCTCCAGCGCGCCGTAGACGATGCGCTCGGCGGTCGACTTCTTGCCGTCCAGCAGGATCTTGTTGACCAGCTGAGTCACCAGCGGCGAGCCATAGACCGGATCGTTGATGAGCGGCCGCTTGGGGGCCGGGCCCTTGCGAGGCATTAGCTCTTCTCCTTCTTGGCGCCGTACCGGCTGCGAGCCTGCTTGCGGTTCTTCACGCCCTGGGTGTCGAGCGAGCCGCGGATGATCTTGTACCGGACACCGGGGAGGTCCTTCACACGACCGCCGCGCACAAGCACCATCGAGTGCTCCTGCAGGTTGTGGCCTTCACCCGGGATGTAGGCCGTGACCTCGATGCCGCTGGTCAGGCGAACACGCGCAACCTTGCGGAGCGCCGAGTTCGGCTTCTTGGGGGTGGTGGTGTACACGCGGGTGCACACGCCACGACGCTGCGGGCTCCCCTTCAGGGCCGCGGTCTTGGTCTTGGTGACCTTGTCGCGGCGGCCCTTGCGGACCAGCTGCTGGATGGTTGGCATAGACCGGCTTTCCTTGTGTCGTTCCCGGCATGCGGCCGGAACTTATCGTTCTGTATGGTCAACGAGCTTTTCGTCGCCCCGAGGTCGGGCGTGTCGCATGCAGCGCGATCATCGTACTCCAGGCATGCCTGAATGCTTCAGCCGCTCTCGCTGGCCTATGCACTGCATACATACAGGCCCACAGCCGTGGGCACAGCGATCCACGATACTCGCCGGTCCACGGGCGGTCAAAAGTGGGGGCGCCCGCACCGGAAACCGCGTATCCACACCCGTTTCGGCCATGGCGCGGGCGCCCGCGTCGTTGAGGTGCATGCCGTCGCCGCTGTCGAACTCCGGGCGGATGTAGCCGGGGCGGGCCGGGTCCTCCACGGCGGCAGCCACATCGAAGACCGAGTCGAACACGTCGGTGTGGCGGAGCCAGTCGTTCACCTGCCGCCGAATCGGCAGCGACTCGGCGATCGGCATGCCCGGGAAGACGCAGCCTGCGTAGGGTCCGACCGTGGCGGCGTGGACGGTCAGCCCCGCGGCCCGGGCGCGCCGTGCCAGCTCGGTGAAACCGTCGATGAGCTGCTGCGCGGTCGCCGGGGGCTGCCCCGCCATGCCGCCGAGGATCAGGTCGTTGATGCCGAAGTTGAGGAGCACCCGCGACACTCCCAGCACCGCGAGCACGTCCCGGTCGAACCGGGCCAGGCCGGACTCGCCGATTTCGCCCCTGGTGAGCCGGTTCCCGGCAATGCCCTGGTTGACCACCCAGCCGCGGGGCAGCCTGCCGTTCAGGTAGTCCACCGACCGGTGGTTGGCCCCGGGCGTGGTGCCGACGCCCTCGAACCACGAGTCCCCGAACGCCACCGCGACCGGGCCGTCGCCCGCCCCGCGGACGTCGACCCCGGTCACGAAGAACCGGAACGGGACGCGTTCGGCCATCGGCAGCGCCGCCGCCGACGCACGGTTGCCCGACACGACATAGGCGTCCTGGCGCGGCATGTGCGAATAGGTGGCGAGCCCGGTGGACGCGGGCAGGTAGAGGCTCAGCGCCAGGTCGCCGCCCTTCGCGACGGTGAGCGAGACCGGGTCGCTGACCACCTCGCCGCCCGCCGGGACCGTGACGCGCTCGGCCCCTCCGAAGCGCAGCGCGGTGTCGGTCTCGGCGACGATCTCGTCCTCGGCTTTGCGCAGGGCGACCCGGGCCGCGCCGATGGTGAGCGGCGCGCGCCCGTACCGGTTCGTCAAGCGCACCCGAACCTGGTCGCCGCCTGCCGCGAGGTGCAGCGCCTGGCGCACCGTCTGGTCCGCGAAGCCGCGCGGCTCATTGAGTTTGATCTGCTCGTACGGGCTGATCACCGCAGAGCGGAACACGGCGGACCAACCGTCGGCCCGCCCGCTCCCGTCCTGGTCGCCGCCGCTCTGGCAGCCCGCGAGGGCAATGGTCGCGGCAGCGGCGGCGGTCACGCGGGTGAAGGACTTGTTCGACATCGGAACTCCATTTAGTTGCTGTGCGGACTATTGCGATAGAACAGTTCTACAGCGCGATATTCCCCATGTCAACTATCCGCATATCAATGAGTTCTGCTACCTTGGCGGCATGGCCGACCACCGAGACCTGTTCGACGACCCCCGACTGACCACGATGGGTCTGATGTTCGAGGCGTACGAGGGCATCGTCGCCAAACTGGACCCCATCTGGCGGGCGCACGGCATGTCCGGCCTCGACATGAACGCACTGATGCGGCTCAGCCGCTCCCCCGGGCGCCGGCTGCGCATGTCGGATCTGGCGACCCAGACCAGGCTCTCCACCAGCGGCGTCACCCGGCTGGTCGACCGCCTCGACCGCGGCGGCCTCGTCCGGCGCGAGTCCGACCCGGCCGACCGCCGCACCTCCTACGCGGTGCTCACCGAGGCAGGCGCCCAGCGCCTGGCCGCGGCCCTGCCGGACTACCTGGAGGGCGTCGACCGCTGGTTCGTCAGCCTGCTCCCCGCCGCAGGCCGCGACGACTTCACCGCCGCCCTCCGCACCCTCCGCGACGCCGTCAACCCCGACGCCACCCGCATGTGAACCGCCCTCTCGTCCCCCCGACGCGCGCATCCCCCCCCGCCGCTGCGGGTGTGGAGGCGCGCTTCGGGTGTACGGGTTCTCAGCGGGTTGTCAGCGGGTGAGGTTGAGGGAGGCTTCGGCGAGTTTCTTGGCGGCCTCGCACGGGTCGGGGTGGCTGGAGCCGGGCATGTAGTGCACCCACCAGCCGAGGACGCCCGCGTCGAAGGCGGTGACGCTGACGCCGCAGGCGTCGGTGTCGCCGGGGCGCTGGAGGCGGACGCCGCGCCCGCCCTGAATGGTGATGTCGCCGATCTGGTACTTCAGCTTCGTTGCGGTGTCGCGCTCGTTGCGCAGCGACCCGGTCTCGAACCAGTTGAGCACCACGTGCACCGTGCCGGACGGGCCGACGCCATTCCACCGGCAAATCGCCCCGGTGAACGTGTCGTCGATGCCCTGGGCGCCCACGTACTTGGCGATCTTGTCCTCGTCGACGATCTTGCACTCGCGCATCAGCTTGGGAAAGTCGGCGTGCGCGCTCGGACCGGAACCCACCGGCACCGGCTTGCCTTCGACCGTCTTGCCGCATCCGACGAGGGCGACGAGCAGGACCGCCGCCGCCGCGAGCGTGCGTGAAGTGCCTGTCATTTCACCCTCTGCGCTGTCATGGTCGCCAGCTTGGTGGCCGCCTGGCACGGGTCGGTGCTCACGCCCTGCATGCCGTAGCTGACCGACCAGTGGTAGAAGTCGTCGCCGTACTGCAGGCCGACCTCGCACAGCCCGGCGCCGTCGGTGCCGCGGAAACCCTTGTGCCCCTCGATGTCGACCTTCTCCGGCGGCCGCCCGATCAGGCCGGACCCGGCCGACTCGCGGTCGATGGGCGAGCCCCGGTACCAGGAGAAACTCACCGTCGGCGCCGACAAGTCGATCGCGGACTGCCACACGCACCCGACCGAGTTGCGGAACACGGTGGGGAACTTCTGCTCCTGCACCGTCGCCGCCACCTCGTCGGCGCTGACGTTGCCGCATTCCCCGAAGAACGGCCCGAGCGGCGACACCTTCGGCGTCGTCGGCCTGGGCGCCGCATCCCCGTCCGAATCGGAGGACGAACAGCCGGACAGCAGCACCGCCACAGCCACCGCCCCCGACACCAGTCCCGCCTTCATCCGCACAGCTGGAGTTTATAGGTCGCTGCGCCGCAGGCCGCGAGCAGCGCAGGGTGGCAGCGTTCAGTACCTCCAGAATGACGCGTGACGTGCGTCAGGCGCACGTCACGCGTCATTCTGGAGGTACTGAATCAGTGCAGGGCGCGGTTCAGCACGGCTGACCAGACCGCGACGATCTGGTCGCGGCGCTTCGAGTCGTCGTGTAGGACGTCGGCCAGGCCCAGACCGCGGGCCATGTCGAGGGTGGCTTGGACGAGGCCGCGGACCCGGGGGTCGCGGTCGTCCACGCCGAGGTGGCGCACCACCATGTGGTGCGCGCCGCGGCCGAACTTGGCTTCCAGCGGGAGGATTCGGGCACGCAGGACCGGGTCGGCCGCGGCCGCGGTCCACACCTGGAGCGCGGCCTTGAACTCCAGGCTCGCGTACATCTCCACCACCCTGCTCACCACCGCCTCGGTCCGCTCCGCGTCCGTCGCGGGCGGGCGCGCCGTGGGCGCCGCCGCCGTGACGTGCTCGGTGAGCTGGGCGAACATATGCTCCAGGGCCGCGGTGATGAGGTCCTCTCGGGTGGGGAAATGGTGTTGGGCCGCGCCGCGGGACACGCCGACGCGGGCGGCTACCACCCCGACGGTGGTCGCGGGCCAGCCGCGCTCGGCCAGGCACTCGATGGTGGCCTCCAACAGCCGCTGCCGGGTCAGCCGGCTGCGGTCCTGCTTGGGCTGCATGATCTCCCTCGAATGCGTTCGAACGGTAGCGGATTGGGTTACGGAATCACTGTCCACGACGGTTCGCGCCTACCCAGGAACGACAGAATGCCTTCGCGGGCGGCGTCGGTGTCGAACAACGCTGCCGAGCGGCGGGCCAGTTCGTCGGCGTGGGCGTCGATAGCGGCCAGCATATCGCGGGTGAGCAGGCGCTTGGTCTCCGCCAGTCCCTGCGGCGCCGCCTTGCCGAACTCCGTGAGCAGCGTCATCACCAGCGCCGCCGGGTCCGCCGCGGCCGCGGTTACCACGCCGATCCGCTCGGCCTGCTCGGCGCCGAACTTTTCACCGGTGAGGAAATAACGGCTTGCCGCCCGCGGCGCCAGCTTGGGCAGCAGCACCAGCGAGATGATCGCGGGCGCGACGCCGAGCTTCGCCTCTGTCAGCGCGAAGGTGCTGTCCGGGCCCGCGACGGCCAGGTCGCACGCGGCGACGATGCCCATGCCGCCGGCGCGGACGTGTCCGTCGACTCGGGCGACGATGGGTTTGGGCAGCTCGAGCATCGCCCGCAGCAGCTCCACCAATTTCCGCGTGGTGTCCGCGGAAATCTCGGCAGGACTGCGGTTTTCACCGTCCCGGACACTGAGCGCCCCGCCCGCGCAGAAGGTGTTTCCGCTGTGGGTCAGTACGACGGCCCGGACCGTCTCGTCCGCGCCCGCCCGCCGCAGGGCGGACAGCAGCTCCGCCAGCAACGCTTCGGAAATGGCGTTCCTGGTGTCCGGTGAGTCCAGCGTGATGGTGGCGAACGCCGCCGACGTCGCGTAGCTGACCAGCGCCATGGGGCTCCTTCATCGGGTGGTCCGCCGTTCTGGACGAGTTGTCGAGTCTCCGGACGCCGTCTCAGTACGATTTCGGCAAGCCGAGGCCGAACTGTGCGACGAAATTGAGAATCATCTCGCGACTGACCGGAGCGATCCGCGAGATCCGCACGATGTTGAGCAGCCGGGCCACGCCGTACTCGGCGGAAAGCCCGTTGCCGCCCAGCGTGTGCACGGCTTGGTCGACCGCCCGCACGGCCGCTTCGGCGGCGGCGTACTTCGCCATGTTGGCGGCTTCGGCGGCGCCCATGTCGTCGCCGGAGTCGTAGAGCGTGGCGGCCTTCTGCATCATGAGCTTGGCCAACTCCAGCTCGATCTTGTTCTGCGCCAGCGGATGTGCGATGCCCTGGTGCGTCCCGATGGGCGCGCCCCAGACCGAGCGCTGCTTGGCGTAGTCGACCGCCCGGCCCAGCGCCAGCCTGCCGATGCCGACGGCGCTCGCCGCGCCCATGATCCGCTCCGGATTGAGCCCCGCGAACAGCTGCATCAACCCGGCGTCCGCGGAGCCGACCAGCGCGTCCGCGGGCAGCCGCACGTCGTCGAGGAACAGCGTGAACTGCCGGTCCGGGATGCGCAGCTCCATGTCGATCGGCTGGTACACGAATCCCGGCGCGTCGGTCGGCACGACGAACAGCGCGGGCCGCAGCTTGCCGGTCTTGGCGTCCTCGGTGCGACCCACGACGAGCACCGCGTCCGCCTGGTCGACCGCGGAAATGAAGACCTTGCGGCCGTTCAGGATCCAGTCGCCGCCGTCGCGGCTGCCGGTGGTCGTGATGCGGTGCGAGTTCGACCCGGCGTCCGGCTCGGTGATGCCGAATGCCATGTTGAAAGTTCCCGCGGCGATGCCCGGCAGCCAGCGCCGCTTCTGCTCCTCGGTGCCGAACCGGCCGATGATGGTGGCGTTGATGCCTTGCGACACCACCATCATCAGCAGGCCCGCGCCCGCCGCCGACATCTCCTCCAGCACCAGCGACAGTTCGTAGATGCCCGCCCCGCCGCCGCCGTACTCCTCCGGGGTGTTCACCCCGAGGAAGCCGAGTTTGCCTGCTTCCAACCACAATTCGGTCAGATGTTCGCCCGCGTCCGTCTTGTCGCGGACGTAATCGGACCCGTAGCTCGCGGCGAAGTCGGCCACCGACTTGCGCAGCGCCACCCGCTCCGGACTCTCGATGAATGACACCGCTCGTTCCTCCATCCCGTTCTCGTGCCCTTGTGTCCTGAACGACCCATGAAGTGCGTCAGACGCAACTCGTGGGTCATTCTGGACGTCTATTCGTCCTCGTTCGGGGTGACGACTGCCAGTACCGCGCCCAGTTCGACCTGGGCGCCGACGGCCGCGGGCAGCTCCCGGACGGTGCCGTCGCACGGCGCCGCGATGGTGTGCTCCATCTTCATCGCCTCCAGCCACAGCAGCGGAGCGCCTTTGGCCACCTGATCCCCGACGGACACGCCGATCCGGATCACCGCCCCCGGCATCGGCGCCAGCAGCGAACCTTCGGCCGCCGTCGCACCCGGCTCGACGAACCGCGGCGCCGACACCAGCGACACTGGGCCGAGCGGCGAATCCACGTGCACCAGTTGGCCGTATCTGGCGACCTCGAAGCCGCGACGCACACCGTCGACCTCGAGGACCACCCGGTCCGGCGCGGTCGACACGACGGCGAGTCCGGCGTGGTCGTCCACGGCGAGCCCGACCCGCACGCGCCGGTAGCGCACTTCGTGCACGCCGGCCCGGCCGGTGTACCGCTTGCACAGCGGATGCGCGGCGAGATTGCGCCAGCCGCTCGGAAGCGCCCGATTCACCGGCGACGCGGCATGATTCGCGGCCGCCTCGGCCAGCGCCGCCGCCACCGCCGAGAGCGCCTCGGCCTGCGCGCCGGCGAGCGGCGCGGACAGCGCGGCGAGGTCGTGGGTGGCGAAGAACGCCGTGGTGGTGTCGCCCGCGAGGAACGCCGGATGTCGCAACACCCGCACCAGCAGGTCGCGATTGGTCGTCAAACCGTGGATCCGGCCGTGCGCCAGCGCGGTTGCCAGCCGGGCGGCCGCGGTCGCCCGGTCCGGGCCGTAACCGATGACCTTCGCCAGCATCGGGTCATAGAACACGCTCACCCGGGAGCCGTCCTCGACTCCGGAATCGAGCCGGATCCCGCTGCCTTCCACTGTTATTCGGTGGATCGTTCCGCTCTGCGGCTGCCAGTCCAGCGCCGGGTCCTCGGCGTAGAGCCGAGCTTCCACGGCGTGACCCGCGGTGGCGGGCGGCACGTCCGGCAGCCTCTCGCCCGCGGCCACTCGCAACTGGAGTTCCACCAGGTCGAGGCCGGTGACCAGCTCGGTCACCGGATGTTCCACCTGCAGACGGGTGTTCATCTCCAGGAAGTAGAAACCTCCGGATTCGTCGGCGAGGAACTCGACCGTGCCCGCACCCAGATACCCGATGGCCTCGACCGCGGCGCGCGCCGCGGTGAACAGCCGCTCCCGCATGCCCGGCGTGCGCTCGACCAGCGGCGACGGCGCCTCTTCGATGACCTTCTGGTGCCTGCGCTGGATCGAGCACTCGCGCTCGCCGACTATCCACACGCCCCCGTGGGCGTCGGCGAGCACCTGCACCTCGATGTGGCGGCCGGTTTCGAGGTAGCGCTCACAGAACACCGTCGGGTCGCCGAAGGCCGACGCGGCTTCCCGCCGCGCCGCGGCGATGTCGTCGGCGAGCGTGTCGAGCGTGCGCACCACGCGCATGCCGCGCCCGCCGCCGCCCGCCGAAGCCTTCACCAACACCGGAAGGTCCGCCGCGGCGACCGCGTCCGGCGCGAGTTCGGCCAACACCGGCACGCCCGCGGCGTCCATCAGCTTCTTCGCCTCGACCTTGGAGCCCATCGCCCGAACCGACTCCGGCGTCGGGCCGATCCAGGTCAGCCCGGCCGCCAGCACCGCCTCGGCGAACTCCGCGTTCTCGGAAAGGAATCCGTATCCCGGATGCACCGCGTCGGCGCCCGCGGCCCGGGCCGCGGCGATGACGAGATCCCCGCGCAGATAGGTCTCGGCCGACGTGCTCCCCGGCAGCCGCACCGCCGAATCAGCCTCGGCCACATGTGGACTGCTCGCATCGGTATCGGAAAACACCGCTACGGTGCCGATTCCCAGCTCCCGACAGGTCCGGAATACCCGCCGCGCGATCTCCCCCCGATTCGCCACCAGCACAGAAGTGACAGCGCCCGACGTCATGGCCTCACCACATCCTGTTCCCGTTCGTCCACCCACCAGAACGACCCATGATGTGCGTCAGCGAGTGTCTGAGAACTCGGGTGGCTGGCTTGCAACCCTCCAGAATGACCCGTGAAGTGCGCTGGATGCACGTCATGGCTCGTTCTAGAGGGTTGCAACCCAGCCCAAACGACCCGTGAGGGGCGCCTACCGCACTCCTCCCTGTCGTTCTGTACGTTCTCAAACGCTCTCTGAGACGCACCTCGTGGGTCATTCCGGACAGTCTTGAATGTCGTCATAGCCGTCACATCCGGAAGACGCCGAAGCGCTCGGCGCCGCGGATCTCGTTGGTGGCGATCGCCGACAGGCACAAGCCGACGACGGTTCTGGTGTCGCGCGGGTCGATGATGCCGTCGTCGTAGAGCATTCCGGACATGAACATCGGCAGCGACTCGGCCTCGATCTGGTTCTCGATAGCCGTGCGCATGCCCGCCATGGCGGTCTCGTCCACGGCCTGGCCGCGCGCCGCGGCGGCCGCGGCCATGACCGTGGTCACCACGCCCGCCAGCTGCGCGCCGCCCATCACCGCCGACTTCGCACTGGGCCAGGCGAAGAGGAAGCGCGGGCTGTACGCCCGCCCGCACATGCCGTAGTGCCCGGCGCCGTAGGAGGCGCCCATGAGGACCGAAATGTGCGGCACCGTCGAGTTCGACACCGCGTTGATCATCATCGAGCCGTGCTTGATGATGCCGCGCTCCTCGTACTCGCGCCCGACCATGTAGCCGGTCGTGTTGTGCAGGAACAGCAGTGGCGTGTTGGCGCGGTTGGCCAGCTGGATGAACTGTGCGGCCTTCTGCGACTCCTCGCTGAACAGCACGCCGCGCGCGTTGGCGAGGATGCCCACCGGATAACCGTGCAGCTCAGCCCATCCGGTCACGAGACTGGAGCCGTAACGCGGCTTGAACTCGTCGAAATCCGAGCCGTCGACGATGCGGGCGATGACCTCGCGCGGGTCGAAGGGGATCTTCAGGTCCGGCGGCACGATGGACATCAGGTCCTCCGGGTCGTGCAGCGGCTCTATCACCTCCGCGCGCGGCGCGGGCCCGGCCTTGCGCCAGTTCAGCCGAGCGACGATGCGCCGGGCCAGCCGGATCGCGTCGTGCTCGTCGACCGCGAAGTAGTCCGCGAGGCCGGACTTGGTGGCGTGCAGGTCCGCGCCGCCGAGCGATTCGTCGTCGGACTCCTCTCCGGTCGCCATCTTCACCAGCGGCGGCCCGGCCAGGAAGACCTTGGACTGCTCCTTGATCATCACCACGTGGTCGCTCATGCCGGGAACATAGGCGCCGCCCGCGGTCGAGTTGCCGAAAACCACGGCGACGGTGGGAATTCCAGCAGCCGATGCGCGGGTGAGGTCACGGAAGAGCGCGCCGCCCGGGACGAAGACCTCCTTCTGGGTCGGCAGGTCCGCGCCGCCGGACTCCACCAGCGAGATCACCGGAAGCCGGTTCTCTTTGGCGATCTCGTCCGCGCGCAGGGTCTTCTTCAGGGTCCACGGATTGCTCGTGCCGCCCTTCACGGTGGGAGCGCTGGCGACGATCATGCACTCCACGCCGGACACCGTGCCGA
>JABFVX010000182.1 GCA_013362555.1 Mycobacteriaceae bacterium | reverse complement strand
GGTCGGCATGGTCAACCCGGTGGCTGCGGCGATCAGCCTGGGCACCAAACTCGCGTCGGCCGTCGTAGATCTGGTGCCGCCGGCGGCTCAGTCGCGGATGGTCACCGAAGCATTCACTGCCCTGCGCGACAACGTCACCGACAACCGCGATCTGTTCAATATCGCCACGCTGGTGCGTTACAGCGACACCATCGCCAAACACCAAGGCTACGCATCTGTTTCGGCGTCGCCGACCGGACAGGCACCGGTCGCGGTGGCAGCCAACTGGTTTGCGGCAGCGGCCCGTGACATCGCGGCGCACCGGTGATCGAGGTGAGTAATGCTGCGGTCCAAAGCAACTGACGGAGCCGGCGACGGCGCGGCACTTGGAGTTCAGGTCCCGAGTCTTGTTGTCGCGCCAGCGGTTGGGCAACGCGCGAAGGTTCTCGAGTCGCCGCTGACCTGCACCACGCCGCCGCTGTGGGCTGTCATGGCCGCACACGGCGGAGCCGGGGCCTCGACGTTGACCCGCTGGTGGCCCATGACGGCCGACACCGGCGGGGCGTGGCCGGCAAGTCCGGACACGACGCAGCTGGTCGTCCTGGCGGCGCGCGAGTGTATGCCCGGCCTGGCGGCTGCGGCGACGCGGCTGCGGGAGTGGCATGCCCAGCTCGCCCCCGACGGCGTCGTCGTCGTGGGGCTGGTGTTGAGTGCTGCGCGGCCGGGGCGGGTGCCCGACCCGGTTCGTCGGTACTGCGACATCGTCTCGCCACTGGTCGCGGGCGCGATCTACCGAATCGGCTGGCACGACGACCTCGTGTCGTTGGAGCGCGGTGACCTCTCACCCTACGACCCGTCGGTACCCCGGCCGCCTGCTCGTCGACGGGCGGGCCTGGCCTCATCGGCTCCGCGGGATGTGTGCCGCGCTGCGCAGCAGATCACGCAGTCCATCGCCGAGTTGCAGAAAACCGGCATTCTCAACCAACTCTGAAGGAACAACCCATGTCATTCATCCTTGCTGCACAGTCGACCGTTGCCTATCTCGCCGACACCATCAATGTGACGCCGACCGCGCCTCCGGGCTCCAATCAGCTGCTGCGGATCGTCGGATGGCTCTCGTGGGCCGCGATGACCGCAGGTGTGGCCGGAATCATCTATGCCGGTGGGAAATTCGCGTGGGAACGCTGGCACGGCGGAGCCATGGAGAGCCCGAAGATCGTGCTCGGCGCCCTCATCGGAGGCATCCTCATCACCTCGGCCGGAGCGATCATGAACGCCGTCGTCTCGTGAAGCCCTTACCGGGCACCGTCACCGCGCCGCTACTGCAAATTCTCGGTTGGCTCGGTTGGCTCGTGCTGCTTATCTGCACCGCTCGAATCATCTGGACAGCAACGCTTCTCGTCGTGCGCAGTCACCGCGACGAGAGCATCGAGGGCCTGATCGGCGCGCTGCTGGCCGGCGTGATCGTCGGCTCTGCCGGGCTGATCGCCGGCGCGCTCTACGCACCCGTGTGAGGAGACAAATCATGCTTCGACCCAACACAAGAACGTTCGCATTCGTGCTTGCCACCGCGCTCGGAACCGGTGCCTTCGCGGCCGGGTGCGGCTCCGACGACAACCACACAGCCGCGACGCAAGCCGATATCCACGCCGCGCCCACCCACCTTCGGTGGGAGACGTATCGAGGCGTGCCGGTGCCGGTCGCGGACGAAGGCCCCACCCGCATCACAGGGCCGATCGCCACGGGTTACGCCCCGTCCCCAGCCGGGGCTGCCCTGGCCGCGCTCGAGTCGAGCGTCCGCGTGTCGGTCGCCGGTGACGCGGACTGGCCACAGGTCGGCCAACAACTGCTCGCGGCCGGGCCGGGACGCGACCGGTGGGCGATTGCCCGTGCGCAAGTGTCGATCACCGAGCCAGTAGCTCCGGGCGTGGCACCGCGTGTGCTCGGCTACACGATCACCAGCTACAGCACGACCAGGGCGGACATCGATGTCTACACCCGCCAGGCCGACAACTCGGTCACCCGCAACAGCACCACCGTGATCCGACGCGGCGACGAGTGGCTGCTCGATCTGCCCACCAACCAAGACAAGCCGGTAGTGGCCGCAGTCGACGCCCCGCCCGGCGACATGGTTGTGTTGCGCCCGCCCGCGACGGGAGCAGGCCGATGACATCGCCGTCGAAAACCACCTACTGCGTCGGCGCGGTCGTCGCGCTCATGCTGCTCGGATTGGTGCTGGTCGCCCGCCACCACGGGAACGACCCCGCAGAGACTCCGTCGGCGTCGATCCCGATTCCTGTGCCGTCATCGCCGGCAGCCGGTCCTTCACCGGATGCGCTGCCGAGTATGGACATGTTCGGCAACCGGCTGGACGCAACGCCGAACCCGGCGGGTGCGGCGTTGCCGCAAGACCGTGTCGCCCGACCGGACGGCCACAGCGCTGATCACCTTGTCGCCGCACCGACGGGATTGGTGTGGCAGCGAGGTTGGGGCGGTTCCGCTCTCGGGTTCTCCCGCAGTGACGGCCCGAACCAGGTTCGCGACGGTGTCGCATCGGGCTACGCCGATACACCGCAGGGTGCGGCGCTGGCCGCCTACGACGCGCTCGGACGCGCCTTGTCCGCGCCGGACGGTGTGTGGCAGCACGTGGTCGCCAACCGGTACGTCGGCGGCGGTCAGGCGCTGATCGCCCGCTTCGCCCGCAGCCGCACCAGCACCCCGGAGGCAGCCAAGTACGTCGTCGTTCCGGATGGGGTCCGTGTGCTGCCGGGGTATCGCCCTGACTTCGCTGTCGTCCAGGTCGCGATCCGCGGCAAGGACGGGTGGGGCTGCTCGACCTGGCCGATGGCCTGGACCGACGGCGACTGGAACGTCCGCGTGCCCGACAACGTCGACGACCTCTGGATCTCGACGCCGCTGGATTCGCTGGCTGGGTTCGGAGCGTGGAAATGAGCCCCTGCGATCTTCCCATTGTCGGTGCCGCTTGCGACCTCGGAAACCTGCTTCTCGATCCTGGCGGGACAGTCAAAGACGCTGCTGCATCGGGGTTTCGAGCTATAGCCGATTCCATGGCAGGCGGATTCGGGCGACTGTTGGAGTGGTCCATGTCGTGGTGGGTGAAACTTCCCTCACCCGACCTCACACAGATGTCGGCGTTGACGAGCGTGCGGGAACACACCACGGGCCTGCAAGTGCTCCTGATGACCGGTGCGGTCATGGTGACAGCCGCCCGGTTGGCGCTGGCCCGTCGCGGCGCGCTCGCCGGCGAGGTCCAGGAATCCTTCATGGGGTTCGCTCGCGCCGTGTTCGCCTCGTGGATGTTCGCCGCGCTCATCACCGCGGCCACCCGAGCCGGTGACGCCTTCTCCGACTGGGTCATCACCGACGCCACCCACGGCCAAGCCACCGCGACCCTGTCGCGGATGCTCGACAAAACGGCCTTCGCGCCACTCGGCACAGCGGGCATGTTCATCCTGTGCTTGATCGGATTCATCGGCGCGCTCTTCCAACTCGCGCTGCTGGTGATACGACAAGCCCTGCTCATTGTCGTGGTGGCTGCAATCCCGATCGCCGCGTCGGCGGCGGGCACCGGGCCGGGCTCGCAGGCATACAAGAAGCTGATCGCCTGGTCGATCGCGTTCGTCCTGTTCAAACCGGTCGGGGCCATCGTCTACCTCGTAGCGTTCTCGGCCGCCGGAGCACCGGACGCGAACGGGCAACAACGGTTGCTGGGGCTGATCCTGTTGGCCCTCGCCGGCCTGGTGTTGCCCGCGCTGATGCGGATGATCGCACCCGCGGTCTCGACGATGGGTTCCGGTGGTGGCGGTGTCGCCGCCGCAGCCATGGTCGGCGGCGGGATCGGCACCGCCGCAGCGATGGCGGGCAAAGCCGGAGGCAAGGAGGCCGGTGGCCAGTCCGGCGGTGGCGAGTCGTCCTCGAACTCTGAGCAGTCCTCCGGTGGAGGCGGCGGGCGGGTCATGACCCCCAGCATCGGCGGCGGTGACGGCGGCTCGGGTTCGTCCGGTGGTGGCGGTGGCTCGGCCGCCCAAGG
>JABFVX010000228.1 GCA_013362555.1 Mycobacteriaceae bacterium | reverse complement strand
GACACGGGACGAGATCGTCGTGATTGACAGGCTCGGAATCCGCGGCGCCGGAGCGCAGCCGACGCAACGGAAGCCACTGTGCGTTGTCCTCGACAGCAGGCGATTCGACGACGAGCTCGCCGTGGTCGCCGCGGAACGCGAGCTCGCCGCGGTCGTTCCAAGTGAGCTCGCTGTACCCGCAGCGTTCGTCTGCGTCCAGTTTGGCCAGGCCGAACCGGGGCAGCATCACCTCTCCGTTGCGCATCACCAGCGTCATCGAGCCGCTGCCGCCTGCCGTGACCGCTCCCGACGCCGCCAGCCAACCGAGGTAGCACAGGTCTGCCCACATCGGGACCGGCGAGTCGGCGTCGCCGGCGCCGGTCACCCTCCGGAGGGCGTGGTTGAGCCACGCCCCGGTGTGCGGGTAGAGCACCAGTGCCCGAACGGTTTCGGGGTGCCCGGCTTGCAGGTCGGCCAGTGCACCGTAGGCGGCGTCCAGCCCGGCGTCGGCCGCCGCGTCGCGGTGGCGTTGCGCCGCCTCGGTGATCAGCAGCCGCAGCAGGATCAGCCGACTGCGAAACAAGCCGCGGCTCAGCGCCGCGATCGTCGACCCGCTGCCGTAGCCGGTCCCGAGATCATCTCGGGCCGAGTCGATATCAAAGGTAAGGTCAGTCATCGACGGGCGTTCCCTTCTTTCCGTCGCGGATCCGCTCGAGTTCGCCGCGCAGCCGGGTCTCGATGTGGTTGATGAGTCGCTGCAGGTCGGCGCAATACACCGAGGGGTTTCGAAAACCGCTGTCGGCGCGGTAGCGATGCGTGTAGTTGCCCCCGCCGCACACCTTGTGGATTCGGCACCGCACACAGGTGTCGCTCAAGGCTTCGATGCCGATCTGTCGGGCCACGATCGACGGGTCCCGCAGCGCGGCATCGAGCGGGTTTCCGTCGGCGGGCACGGCGAGTCTGGTGGCGCCCGCGAATGCCGACTTCAAGGTGTCGACCTGCTCCAAGGCGCCGTCCGTTTCGATCACGGCGACCCGAACCGGCTCCAGGCCAACAGATTCGGAGTTCGCTCTCCCGCCGAGCAGCAACGTCAGGATGTCGTCGAAGAGCCGCACCCTCGTCTCGAGAGTCGGCGCGTCGTACCATCTGTCGAACACCGCGACCAGCCAATCGCCGTAGGGCGTCGCACCGCCACAGCCGTGGTTCGGCGGCGGTGCGGCCCAGTTGCCGTGCGGCAGCAGCAGGTCGACGGCGGGCGGGGCGAAGCGGAGCAGAGCCTCGTAGGTGTCGACCGGATCGTTGGCGACGTCGATCGTGCACAGCAGTCCGGAATACAGGTGTCGGTAGCCGGCATCGGCCAACAGGGCAAGTCCCTGTGCGACATCGCCGTAGCTGCCCGACCCCCGGCGGTAGGTGCGGTGTCGATCGTGGGCGTCGCGATCGCCGTCGACGCTGACCCCGACGCGAATACCCCGCCGGTCGCAGATTCGAAGGAATTCTTCGTCCAGGAGAACGCCGTTGGTCTGCATTCCGAGGCGCACCTCGGCGATCGGCTCCAACAGGTCCCGGGCCCGCTCGGCGAACCGGTCGAGCGCGCGGTGCCCGACGAGCAGCGGCTCGCCGCCGTGGAACACCAGGGCTATCGTGGTCAGTGAGAAGGTGCGGGCATGTGCGCCGATAGTGCGGCAGGCTTCTTCGAAGGTGTTGTCGCGCATACTGGTAGGACGGTCGCGCCAACTCTGGTCGGCCATTTCGTACATGTAGCAGTAGTCGCAGGCAAGGTTGCAGCGACTATGCACCTTGACGACGAACTCCACGAACGGGGAGGGGCGCCAGCCGCCGCGCAGCAGTCGCTCGGTGTCCAGGCCGGCCGTGGGCCAGAGGGTTTCATACTTCGGTTGCTCTACCGCCGCCATCACTGTGCCATCCGGGTGCCTGCCTCGACCGGCGACGAGGCCTCGCACCGGAATCCGGTGCGAGGCCGCCCGCCCCCTACCGATTCGGATCAATGAACGACTGGAACCCGTTCACGCCACCGGGGTCTGTCATCTGACGGTCCAGCGTGGCGCGGAGTGCTGGGCTCGCCCCTGCCAACAGTTCCTGAGGGTCGGCTGCGGCGAGCTTGATGAGATCTTCCATGGCGTGTTCTCCTGGTGATTTCGCAGTGATCATTGTGTTGCAACTTAATTGCTACTAGCCGGCATCGATGAAGGAATTGAATCCGTAGAAGGCGGGCTCTTTGAGCTGACGCTCCAGAGTGGCGCGAAGGGCTGGGCCCGCACCAGCCAACAGTTCTTCGGAATCCGCTGCCGCGAGCTCTATGAGGTCTTCCATCATATGTTCCTCCCACGGGCCGGGCCGAGCCTAGTCAGCTCGTCCTTAGTGTTGTTCCTTCCTCACTCTTTCGCCGCATGACCGATGGGATGTGAAGTTGCTCAGCCACATCCATGTTCGGGCGTCATCGTCAACGGTAGACGGTGATAGGGGACTCCCAGTCGAGGGAATACCTAGGTATTACCTAGGTGAATTCAGTTCGGTTATCGCACACCGGAATTGAAGTCCTCCCAGAATGACCCGTGACGTGCGTTGGACGCACGTCACGGGTCATTCTGGAGGTGGGGGAGGGTCGCTCAGCGCAGTTCCTCTATGGTGCGCTCGAATGCGAGTGCGCCGTGTCCCGCGGCGACTTGTCGGTCGATCAGGGCGGCGATCCCGTCCAGCGGGACCGAGGAGACGCCGACGTCGCGCCCGGCGCTGGTGATCGCGTCCATCGCCGACTTCTGGAACGCCAAGTGCTGGACGTCGGTGCGGTAGTCGCCGGAATCGATCACCCGGCCGTACTCGGGCAGGCCTTGCGCCATCGCGGCCAGCCACGCCGCCGCGCGGCGACCGAACTCGGCCGCGCCGATGCCCGCGGCGCTCACCATGGCCGCGCCGTGGAAATACCCCGCGAACATCTGGTACATCCCCGAAAGCAGCGCGAAATCGACGAGCGCGGCGACGCCCGGGTCTGCGCCCAGGTATTCCGCCGAGCCGAGCGTTTCCAGCGTGCCTCGGTGCGAGTCGAAAATGTGTTCCGCCCCGCTGTAGAGAACGGCCGCGCCGGGGCCGCCGATCATCGAGGGGACGGCCATGATGCCCCCGTCCAGAAACTCGATGTCGTGGGATTGCGCCCACCGCGCCAGTTCCCGCGACTGCTCGGGGGACGTGCTGGTCAGGTTGATCCACTGCCTGCCCGCAAGCTCGGCGGCGACGGGATCGAGCGTTTCGTGCACCGATGCGTGGTCGAGCAGGACGGTGACGACCGTGCCTGCCGAGCGCAGCGCCTCGGCAGGCGTGGCCGCCGCGATTGCGCCTGCCGAGACCAGATCGGCGCCTTTGCCCGGTGTGCGGTTCCAGACGGTCACCGGCACGGCGGCGGCACGCAGGGCGGCCGCCAAAGCCTGGCCCATCGCGCCGAGACCGAGCACGATCACCGGGGTGTGCTGGGTTGGGGTCATTGCGGAACGGCTCCTTGTCGATCTGCTCGGGTGTATGTGCGGCGCGCCGGAATCGAGACTGCCCCCCGGCGCGTTGGCCTACAAGTACGCACTAATTTCTCGGGTACGCACCAATAGGTGGGTGTCCAGGCAGAGGGGACACCACGTGCACGCAAAGAGATCCGGGCCATACTTCTGCGGCATCGACGCCGCGATGGACGTGGTCGGCGGCAAATGGAAATCGCTGATTCTGTGGGAGCTCGCCGAACACGGCGTGCGGCGCTTCGGTGAACTGCGCCGCGGTCTGCCCGGGGTGTCGGAGAAGATGCTGGGCCAGCACCTCGGCGAGCTGGTTGCGGACGGCGTCGTGGAACGCACGGTGTATCCGGATGTGCCGCCCCGGGTCGAGTACGCCTTGACCCCCGAGGGCGCACTGCTCAACGCCGCGCTCGCCCCGCTGGGAGCGTGGGGCAAACGTCGAATCGAGCGCATCGGCGCCCCCAAGGTGGCCCTTGGTCTCCAGAATGGCCCATGACTCGCACTACACCCGAATCGCGCATTTACACCCGCAGCTGCGGGT
>JABFVX010000288.1 GCA_013362555.1 Mycobacteriaceae bacterium | reverse complement strand
CAGGCCGGCAAGGTCATCCACGACCTATGGATGCTCCTCAGGGACGCATACGGGCGCACGGGTCCCAAGCTGCGAATCGTCTCGATGGACGGCAAGGTCACTTCTGATGTCGTCAACGCCTGGAATGATCGACTGATCTTTCACGATGACTCCTACGCCAACCGGATCATGGAGTACATGAAGGCCCTGGAGAGTCTTTCTGATCAGCTGAAAGAATCGGCGAAGCAGTACGGATTCACCGACGAAGAGATCATGACGACGTTCAGGCCGAAAGTGTGACGATGCGTATCCTCAATGTAGCTGCCGCGATCATCTGTGTGGCGATTGTATCGGCCTGTACCGCAGGTGGTGAAAAGGGTAGCCCAACTCCCGCGCCGTCAACCGATTCATCGGCTAGTACTTCAGTGAACGACATGCCTGCGCGGCCAAAGAGTCTTGATCTCGGTTCTGTCGACACCTGCAAGTTGCTCACAGAAGACCAGATGAAGCAAATTAACGTGCTCTCTTCTCAGTCGGAGAATCTGGATCTGGTGGACGGGAAGCAATCTCCTGCCTGTCACTACTCCAACGTGGGTCGTTACACATATGCAGTTGGTGCGGTCACGCACAACGGTGTTTCGTATTGGCTCCAGGGTGGCGGCAACGTGACGACCAAGGTTGTCAAAGTCGCTGACTACGGTGCTGTGAAGATCGAGTTGTCGGGTGGAAGCGGTTTCGACTGTTCGATTTCCGTCGACGTCGCCGACGGGCAGCAGTTGATGGTGAGCTACATCCCGATGACGACAGGCGAAAAAGATCAGGCGGTGCTCTGCGGGAAGGCCGAGAAGGCCGCTGGCTTCGCGCTTGCGACGCTCAAGAATTTGAAGTGAGGGGGAGTCATGTCGGGTTATCGGCAGCTCACTGACTGGAACTTCGAAGGTTGGTCCAACCAGGAACTCGCGAATGAGGTCCAGAAGCTTTCTGGCACCTCGGTTGCTTCGAAGTTCAGCGAGGCATCCGCCGCATTGCGTGATCTTGCCAACACCCTGGAATCCGTCGACAGCACGATTCGGGGTGAGCTCAAGAAGCTCAAGATCGAGTGGGGCGGCGCTGCCGGCGAGAAGAGCCACGAGAAGACGGACGTGGTGGCCGCCGGCATCGACGACAGCAGCCAGGCATCTCAGCAGAACTCGCAGGCGATGACGCAGCAGGGCGAGAGCACCAGCACCGCCCGCTACAGCACGCCCAACTCGCAGGACCTGCGCGGCGACACCGAGACGAACCTGATCGACAAGGGCGCGAGCCTCATCGGCATCGAGACCGACCACGCCGCCCAGGTCGAGGCCACGAACCAAGCGCGTCAGCAGGCGATCGACAGCCTCAGCGGCTACACGTCCAACAGCCAGGGCGCGTTGGACTCGTTCCGCGCTCCCAACCAGCCACCGGACATCGTGGTCACCAGCGGCGCCGTGGCCACTCCCATCGGCACGTCCGTCAGCCCCCTCCAGTCGGGCCCTCCCGGCAGCCACGGAGGCCCGGGCTTCACCGGCATGCCAGGAACCCCTGGCTCCCCAGGCGTCCCTCTCGGCCCCACGCCGAGCATCCCCGGCAACAGCACGGGTGTGATGCCCGGCCCCGGCACCCCGACCCCCATCGCGACCGGCCCCGGCCTGCCCAAGCCGTTCGGCGTCCCGTCGCTCGGCCTCACCGCCGCGACCGCTGCTGCCAGTGGTCTCGCGGGTGCGACGAGTGCGGCTCGCGGGCCGCAGGTCGTCGGTGGCGGGCGCGGGCCCAGTCAGGCTCCGAAGACTCCCATCGCTCCCACCGGTCCCAAGGGTGCGCCCAGCACGATCGGTGGCGGCAAGCCCGGCGCTGGTGGTCCTGGTGGTGTGCCGGGCGGTCCTGGCGCGACCGGTGCCGCGGCCAAGGGCGGCGCGATGACGCCCGGTGGCGCCAGCGGTGTCGGGCCCGAGGCGAACCGGCCTGGGGCCGGTGCCGGCAAGGGCGGCCCTGGTGGCAAGGGTTCCGGGTCGCTCATGTCCCCCGCGGCCGGCGCGGCCAAGGGTGAGGGCGACGAGGACGGCGAGCACGTGCGCAAGTACGGTGTCGACTCCGACGACGTGTTCGGCGACGAACGCATGGTGGTGCAGTCCGTCATCGGCGAAGACCCGAAGGACCAGTAATCCCTTGAGCTCACCAGGTTCTGTGGTTCTGTCCACAGTGGAGTTCGCCGTGGTCTGGGAGGCGCAACGCCTCCCGGCCGCGCACGTCGCGCTCGACACGCGGATTCCCTCCATCACCCACACCGAGAAGGCCGAGGTGGTGAAGCGGGCCTGGGAGTCGCTGGAGGCACGCGGCCTGGCCGTCAACGGCCGGGTCGTGCCCGAGCTCGCGGACGGGTTCGCCCTGCTGGCGAACCCGCAGGTGGCGATCGACCTGTGGATCTGGGCCGACCGGCAGATCAGCGGGCTCGCCGCCGCCATCGGGGACGAGGCGATCCTGGCCGTGCAGGACCGCGACGAGATGTGGTTGATCGAGGCCCGCGGCACCGCTCTCGCCGAGGCCGCGGTGTCCGTCGCCGGTGAGATGCCCGCCGGGTTCGGGCGCTCGATCAGCCTTCCCTACGACGATCTCGTGGCCGCGGCCACGGGCGTCGGACTGGACGCGCAGCGCATGATCACCACGTTGGAACGCCAGGGAATGCGCCTCGGCGACGCCCAGGAACTCGCCGGAATGCTCGACGGCACGACCACGCGCGGGCAGTTCGGAGTGCAGCGCAACGGGCAGCGCGCCGGCCGCGTCGTCTCGTTCCACGACACGCACAACGGCCGCTACCTCCGTCAGCTCAAGCCGAGCAGCGACGGACGCAAGTGGTGCACGATCACGCCCGTCGACAACCACCGCCTGGCCGGCTCCATCTGGGAGCTCCTGCAAGAGGTCTGATCGCGGAACGTCCGCGCTCACCCCTGCGTCTCACCCTCGAACATCACCCGACCGCGTTGAAAGGGCGAATCCTCGCCCTTCTCGGCGCAATCAGTTCTATGGTCGTCGGGTAGACATCAGGGGGTAGGCGCGCATGGCTGTGGCGAAGTTCAACAGCGAAGCCATGGAACAGTGCCGCACGACCGTGAGCAGTCAGGCCGGACAATTCGGCGCGATCGGCGACGGCTTTTCCAATCAGTACGGCAATCCGGACATTTTCGGAAAACTCGGCGCTTCCGGCGCGATCTCCGGCGCGGTGACAGCAATGGATCAGGCGGGCACCCAGGAGTTCGAGGCGGCCGAGAAGGTCCTGCGCAAGGTCGAGACCGCACTCGACGCGATCCAGACCAACGTCGAGGACGTCGAGGAAGCCAACAAGAACTCCATGAAGGCGGTGTGACGTGAGCGCGATGGACGAGGTCGCCGCACTGCCCGGCGGAGCAGAACTGGCCGCGCTCGCTGACAAGATCGAGACCGCGCAACCCCAGGCCGTGCGCGACATCGCGAGCCGCTGGAAGCAGGCAGCGGGCAAGTGCGGTGACCAGACGAACGTCCTGCAGAGGTCCGTCACCCAGCTCGACGGCGCCTGGGAAGGCAAGTCGGCGGACGGCATCGTCGCCTACATGGGCAACCTCACCAAGTGCGGCACGGCGATGACCGACGCGCTCAACAACGCCGCGACCGACCTCGAGACGGCCGCGAGCGCGCTGGAAACCGCGAAGTCCTCGATGACCCGCATCTGCGAGAACCTCCTGAGCCGCGCCCGCCAAACGCGCCAGCAACTCCACAACCAGCCGCAGGAAGACGTCGACAGCGTCATCCGCGGCTACTGCGCCGAAGCCCTCGGCGACGCAAAACCCGTTATCTCCCAAGCAGAAAGCGCCCTGAACGCCGCCGCAGGAACCCTGAAGGGCCGCCCCGGCGCGCTGTCGCCGAAGTTCTCCACCCTCGAAGACCCGAACACGCAGACCTTCACCCCGGCCCCCGGCAAGCCGATCGAGTGGGCGCCGACCCCGCCGCCCGACGACTCGACCAAGCAGTCCACGGCGGACTCGCAGCCCAAACCCGCCCCCGCCAACCAC
>JABFVX010000422.1 GCA_013362555.1 Mycobacteriaceae bacterium | reverse complement strand
AGGGCCCGCACGAGTCCGCTGCCGCCCGCGCCGCCGCCGCGCGGCCCGCTGACGCCGAACGGCTCGGCCGCCCGCCATCCGATGGCCAGGCTCGCCAAGGCCGAGCGGGCCATGCACGAATTGCGCCGCGCCACAGCGGCATCCAACTCGGTCGCCGCCGAGCATGTGCGCGACACCGCGGCGACGGCCGAATCCGGTTCAGCCGCACTGCGGGCGATGGCGGGCGATGTCGTGGCCATGGAGCGCGCCGCCGAAGTCGCTCCCGCACAGACCCGCCCGGCGCTGACCGCGGCCATCGCCCGCCTCGACGCGGGGGTGGCCGACTACGAGGCCATGATCGCCGCCGCGGTGGAGGTGATTTCCCTTGCGGGCGAGGGAGTCCACCGCGGCGGGCACGATATTCGCGACGACATCCGGCACGCCACCGACCGTCTCCGCGGCTTGGCCGAAGGCCTCGCACACTTCCGGAATGACCCATGAGGTGCGTTGAACGCACCTAATGGGTCATTCCGGAATTCCTTGCTGCGCTTCAGGGTTTCTGGAGGCCGTTCACCACGCCCCGAAGGACTCCGCCGACCACGAGGTAGAACAGCGCGGCCAGGCCGTAGTTGAGGAACACGCCCCACTTGTAGCTGCTCGTGGTGAACATGTCTTTGAACCAGGTGGCGAACCAGCCGGCCCAGTCGGCGTCGGTGGACACGATGTCGTTGGCGGGATTCGCCTCCAGTGCAACGAAAAGGATGTGGGCGCCGATGATCACGGCGATGACGATGGCGGCCATCATGATGAGGTCGCCGGCGACGTGGAGCTGAAATTTGCCGGCCATGGCATCCATAGTAGTTGCAAACCTCCTGAATGACCCGTGAAGTGCGTTGGACGCACGTCATGGGTCATTCAGGAGTTCGGCTTTGGCGACGGAGTATGCGGTGCCCTGACTGTAGCCGCGGCGGGCCAGCATGCCGACGAGGCGACGCAGCGCGCGGTCGCGGTCGGCCGGGTCGTCGCCGATGTGCATGGTGCGCAGCTTCTTTCGGACCAGTTCCGCGGCGCGCTCGTGTTCGTCGCCCGCGGTGATCTCGGTGAGAGCGGTGTCGGCGACGTCCTTGGCGATGCCTTTGCGGTGCAGCTCCCGGGCGAGGGCGTGGCGGCCCTTGCCCGCGTGCTCGTGCCGTGAGCGCACCCATTGCTGGGCGAACGCTTCGTCGTCGATGAGGCCGACCTCGGTGAGCCGGTTCAGCGCGGCCTCGGCGACGCTGTCGGAAAAGCCCTTGGCGGCAAGCTTGCCCGCCAGTTCCGCACGGCTGCGTGCACGGTCGGTGAGCAACCGCAGACACAACTCTTTCGCCTGCGCCTCGGTCCCGCCGTCCTTGGTTCCTTCCGGTATCCCGTTCATTGCCAGTCCCGTATAGGCGGTCCCGTGACTCCCGATCGGGAGTCACGGGACCGGAGGTCAGAAATCGACCGGGGCGGGTTCGGCTGCGCCGTCTGCGGTGAGGTCGGCGCCGATGCCGAGCTTCTCCTTGATCTTCTTCTCGATCTCGTTGCAGGTTTCGACGTTCTCCAGCAAGAACTTCCGGGCGTTCTCCTTGCCCTGGCCCAACTGGTCGCCCTCGTAGGTGAACCACGAGCCGGACTTGCGGATGAAGCCGTGCTCGACACCCATGTCGATCAACGAGCCCTCCTTGCTGATGCCGAGCCCGTAGAGAATGTCGAACTCGGCCTGCTTGAACGGCGGGGAGACCTTGTTCTTCACGACCTTCACCCGGGTTCGGTTGCCGACCGCGTCCGAGCCGTCCTTGAGAGTCTCGATGCGGCGCACGTCCAAACGGACCGACGCGTAGAACTTCAGCGCCTTGCCGCCGGTGGTGGTCTCCGGCGAGTTGTGCACCATCACGCCGTCGACGAAGTAGTTGTGATTGCCTTCCACCTCGATGTCGTAGCGGTGCTCCGGCACGGGAAGTTTCTCGACCGCCACCTCGAGCACGCGAGCGGGCACGAGCTTCGCGGTCGGGTCCGAGAACATCGGGGCCACGGTGCTGCGGCCCTGCCACGACAACTGCACGGTGTGGTCCATCGACGGCGCCAGGTACGGCGAGATGATCTTCTGGAACTCCATGGTCGAGGTCGGCGAGAGCACCAGCGCCGCCCGGTGCCGCCCCGACGACACCTCGACGTTGCGCAGCTTGACGTCCAGTTGCCGGGTGTCGCTGAGATAGTCGCGCAGTCGCTTCTGCGAGCCCTCGTCGAGCTCCTCCACGTCGAGCTCGATGCGGTTGCCGATCAGGGACCCGGCGTCCATGTGCCAGATCGCCAGCGCCAGCGGGGTGAGCGTTTTCACGAACTCCTCGGAGACGCACTTGCGTCCCGCGGAGGCCGCCGCTCCGCCGAGCGGGTACACGGCGCGGTGCAGCTCGCCCAGCTCGGGCAGCGGGGCGAACTCGACCGACGCCGCTCCGCCGTGCTCGGCGCGCACCACGTGCTCGATGTCGCCGAGCAGCGACACCTTCCAGTCCAGATAGCCGCGCTGCGCCGCGCTGTGGCCGAAGACGAGCCGGACGTCGTTGCTGCCGTCCTCGGTCGGGACCAGTGTGCCGTTGCCCAGCAGCGACCCGAGCACGACCTGCAGCTGCTGCTCCGAGAGCCGGTGCGGCTCGGCGGCCAGCACCCGGTCGCCCGCGATGAGCTCGCCCGCCTCGCTCCATCCGCCGGGGGTGCGGACGAGGTGGTTGGCGGTCACTCGGAAAGTGCCGACGCGACCCCCGGACTTCTCCACGGTGAACCGGAGGAACTCGCTCGTCGGGCCGTTGTCGAACCAGTTCACCACGCGGCGCGGCACGATGCGGTCCGTCTCGGGATCGTAGGACAGCACCTCGACGTCCAGCTTCTCGTCCACGATGCGGCCGATCCGCTCGGCGGTGCCGTCGGCCAGCTGCACCGTCGACTCCGCGGCGAAGCAGCCGAACATGACGCCGATCTTCTCGCGCAACTGGTTGATGAAGATCGCGGTGGTGCCGGAGTTGTTCAGGGCGCCTGTCATCTTGCGCAGCGCCTGGCTCATGAGGCGGGCCTGCAGACCGACGTGGCTGTCGCCCATCTCGCCCTCGATCTCGGCGCGCGGCACCAGCGCGGCGACCGAGTCGATGACGAGGATGTCCAGCGCGCCCGAGCGGATCAGCATGTCGGCGATTTCCAGCGCCTGCTCGCCGGTGTCGGGCTGGGAGACGAGCAGTGCGTCGGTGTCGACGCCGAGCTTGCGGGCGTAGTCCGGGTCGAGTGCGTGCTCGGCGTCGATGAACGCGGCAACGCCGCCCAGCGCCTGGGCGTTGGCCACCGCGTGCAGCGCGACGGTGGTCTTGCCGGAGGACTCCGGGCCGTAGATCTCGATGACCCGGCCGCGCGGCAGCCCGCCGATGCCCAGCGCCACGTCCAGGGCGATGGAACCGGTGGGGATCACCGAGATGGGCTGGCGGGCCTGGTCGCCCAGCCGCATCACCGAGCCCTTGCCGAAGTTCTTGTCGATCTGCGCCAAGGCCAGCTCGAGCGCCTTGTCCCGATCGAATGCCGCTGGTGCCATCGTGGTGGTCCCTTCTCGGTTCCGTGATCTCGCCGTGGATTTCTGCCTGTTTGGTGCCATTTGCGGATCAGACTAGAGACAGGCACCGACAAATTCCGGGGCCCAGCTTAGCGAACGAGTGTTCGACACGCTTCCCGGCGTCCCAGGACACGCCGGGCAAATCCCGTAAACAGCCCCTACCAGCGCGAGCGCGGAATGTCGAACTCGAGGCACAAGGTGCGCCAGATGTCTTTCGGATCCACCCCGTCCTGGATTGCCCGCGCCCCGGTGCGCCCGCCGAGCCCGGACAGCACGTGATCGGTCAGCAGAGCGTCTCCCCGCGCCGACCCGAACTCCCCGCGCACCAGCTCCTGGAACTCCGTCAACCGCACTCGCTCACCCCGCTGCCTTCCCATCCGTCTTTCGTCCCCGACGCTACCCCGCCCCGTTCCCAGCCTCCCGCAGGCTCGCCCGACCACGCGTCCGTCGAGTC
>JABFVX010000295.1 GCA_013362555.1 Mycobacteriaceae bacterium | reverse complement strand
GGCGCCGCCGGCGAGCTCGCCTGCGCGGGCGGAGCCGAACAGGCCCGGGCGCGCGGAGCCGCCGACGGATTCGACCGAGCGCCGGGCCGGTGCGCCGCCGTCGAAGCCTGCCGCGATGACGGTGACCCGGACCTCGTCGCCGAGCGAGTCGTCGATGACGGTGCCAAAGATGATGTTCGCGTCCACGTGCGCGGCTTCCTGCACCAGGGAGGCAGCCTCGTTGATCTCGAACAGGCCGAGGTCGGAGCCGCCCGCCACCGACAGCAGCACGCCGTGCGCACCGTCCATCGAGGCCTCCAGCAACGGCGAGTTGATCGCGGACTCAGCCGCTTTGAGCGAGCGGCCCTCGCCGCGCGCCGATCCGATGCCCATCAGCGCGCTGCCCGCGCCCGACATCACGCTCTTCACGTCGGCGAAGTCGACGTTGATCAGACCCGGCGTGGTGATCAGGTCGGTGATGCCCTGGACACCGTTGAGCAGCACCTCGTCGGCGGAGCGGAAGGCGTCCATCAGACTCACCGCGGCGTCTCCGAGCTGCAGCAGACGGTCGTTCGGAATGACGATCAGCGTGTCGCAGGACTCGCGCAGGTTGGAAATCCCCTGCTCGGCCTGGCCCGCGCGACGTTTGCCTTCGAACGAGAACGGCCGTGTCACCACGCCGATAGTCAGCGCGCCGAGCTTGCGGGCGATGCCGGCCACGACCGGCGCGCCGCCGGTTCCGGTGCCACCGCCCTCCCCCGCGGTCACGAACACCATGTCCGCGCCCTTGAGGACCTCTTCGATCTCGTCCTTGTGGTCTTCGGCGGCCTTGCGGCCGACCTCGGGGTCGGCTCCCGCGCCGAGCCCGCGGGTCAGTTCCCGGCCGACGTCCAGCTTGACGTCGGCATCGCTCATCAGCAGCGCTTGGGCGTCGGTGTTGACGGCAATGAACTCCACGCCCTTCAGGCCCTGCTCGATCATGCGGTTGACCGCATTGACGCCGCCACCGCCGATGCCGACGACCTTGATGACCGCGAGGTAGTTGTGCGGGGGGGTCATCTCTCGCCTTCCTTCGATCGCAACGCAGGGTGCACGCGGGCACCCATAACCCTAAACCTCAACATTAGGTTCATAGTTATGTCAAGTACCCGACTCCCCGAAACGGTAAGGGTCACCATGTCGTTCCGCTCGAAGGCGCGCCGAAAATTCTACGAATGAATATTTCACCACGCGCGAACTCGTGTTGTCCGTCACTTTCCCATCTCACTTGGCTCATTTCACCGTCGGCAAGTCCGGACTGGACACGTCGTACCGGGTGCCCGGTCGGGTCAGCAGCGGTCCGGTGATGGCGGCCTTGCGCTCGGATTCGGACGCGCCGCCCCACTCGACGATCTTGCCATCGCGCATGGTCAGATCGATGTCGGAGACCGAACGGGCCGTTACGGTTCGGATTTGCGCACGCAGCTTGTCCGGCGCCGCCACCACCACCGCGAGCGCGGCCCGGGTGGCCGCGTCGGCCGAACCCGGGTGCGCGGTAACCAATTTCGGCGTCGCCTGCGGCGCGGCTCCGACGGCGAATTCGACGCCCTCGGAATCGAGCAGATGAGAGCCCTGCGGCGACTCGAAGTAGAGCACCGCCGAACGTTCGGCGATTTCGACCAGAATTGTCGACGGATATTCCACCGCCACCCGGCAGCGGGCCACCCGCGCGATGCCCGCGCAGCGCCGCGCGGCGGCAGCGGACTCGATCCCGAACAGCGGCGTGCCGTGCGGCACCGCCACCGCGTCGAGCAGCTCCTTGCGCGAGACCGTCTCCGCACCGGTGACGCGCACGTCGCGCACCGACAGCAACGGCGAGAACCGCACCACCGCCAGCGCCACCGCGACCAGCAACAACAGTGCGGCAAGCAGGGTCCATCGCCGAACGGACGAACCCGTGACTCCCGATTGCGGCCTGTGCTCGCGCATTCCGGGGCGCGAGGACCGCGGGCGGGAGTCACGGGGTGCATTCCCGGACATGCTCTAGGCCCGGCTGCGGTTCGCGGGCCGGGCCCGCAGCGCGTCCAGGATCCGGCCGCCCAGCATCGTCACGTCGCCGGCGCCCATGGTGATCACGACGTCGCCGACCTTGGCCAGCCCAGCCACCTGGCGGGCCACCTTGGACATGTCCGGCTGGTAGTGCACCGGCCTGGTCACCGACTGCGCGATGAGCGCGCCGGTCACCCCGGGTATCGGCGTCTCCCGCGCGCCGTACACGTCGAGCACGACGACCTCGTCGGCCAGGTCGAGCGCGGCGGCGAACTCGGTCGCGAATGCCTCGGTGCGCGAATACAGATGCGGCTGGAACACCACCACGACCCGGCCGGAGCGGCCGGCGGCCACGCCGGTCCGCACCTCGGTCGACTGGCGGGTCGCCCTGCGCCCGACCATGTCCAAGGCCGCCTGGATCGTGGCTCGCACCTCGGTCGGGTGGTGGGCATAGTCGTCGAACACCCGCACCGTGCGCTCGCGCCCGGTGAACTGGAACCGCCGGTGCACGCCGCCGAAACCGGTGATGCCTTCGAGAATCTCGTCGACCGCCGCGCCCGCGGCGTGCGCCGCCAACAGCGCGCCCAGCGCGTTGAGCGCCATATGCCTGCCCGGTACGCCCAACCGCACCGTGCGCGGGACCGATTCGCCCGCAAGCTGGAAACTGAGCACGCCGCCGGTGTCGCGCGGCTCCCACTGCAACAGCTGCGCGCCTACCTCGACCCCGTCGAACTCGTGCATCGAGCCGTAGCCGGTCACCCGAATGTTGTTGCCCGACAGCTCCTTGTACGCCGCGGCCGCGCGCTGCGCCAGCGCCGCCGAGCCTGGGTCGTCGAGGCATGCGACGAGCACGCCGCCCGGCCGCAGCCGGGCCACGAACTCGTCGAATACCCCCACGTATGCCTCGGTGCTGCCGAAGAAGTCGAGATGGTCGGACTCGATATTGGTCACGATCACGACGTCCGGGCGGTATTGCAGCAGCGAGCCGTCGCTCTCGTCGGCTTCGGCCACGAAGATGTCGCCGGTGCCGTGGTGGGCGTTGGTGCCCGCTTCGTTCAGCTCGCCGCCCACCGCGAACGACGGGTCGCCTCCGCTGTGCTGCAACGCCACCACCAGCATCGAGGTCGTGGAGGTCTTGCCGTGGGTGCCCGACACGAGCACCGCCTTGCGTCCTTCCATCAGCGCCGCGAGCACCGCGGGCCGCAGCAGCACCGGGATCCCGCGCCTGCCCGCCTCGACCAGCTCGGGATTGGTCTTCGGAATGGCGGCGTGCGTGGTGATCACCGCGGTCGGCCCGCCGGGCAGCAGGTCGAGCGCGTCCGCGTCGTGTCCGATCCGCACCTGCGCGCCGCGGGCCCGCAGCGCCAGCACGCCGCGGCTCTCCTTGGCGTCCGACCCGGACACCGACCCGCCGCGCGCCAGCAGAATGCGCGCGATCCCGGACATGCCCGCGCCGCCGATGCCGACCATGTGCACCCGCGCCAACTCCTCGGGCAGGAGCTCCCCGGCCTGCTGGTTCATCCGCGCGCCACCTCCAACACGATTCGCGCCACCGCGGCGGCGGCGTCGCGGTGTCCGGCCTGCGCCGCGGCCGCACCCATCGCCTCCAGCCGGGCCGCATCGCGCAGCAGCGGGATCACCTCGTCCACAACGTACCCGGGGGTGAGGTCGGCGTCGGCCACCAGCATCCCGCCGCCCGCGGCGACCACCGGCTCGGCGTTGAGCGCCTGCTCGCCGTTGCCGTGCGGCAGCGGGACGTACACCGCGGGCAGCCCGACCGCCGACACCTCGGCGACCGTCATCGCACCGGAGCGGCACACGGCCGCGTCGGCCGCGGCGTAGGCCAAGTCCATCCGCGAGAGGTACGGCACCGCCACGTACTTCGCACCGCCCTCCCCCGCGCCGACTCCGTCGGGCAAGTCGAGGACGTTCTTCGGACCGTGCGCGTGCAGCACCGAGACGCCCGCGGCGACAAGCTCTTCCGCCGCGCCGGAAACTGCCTCGTTCAGCTTCCGGGCGCCCTGCGAACCGCCGAACACCAGC
>JABFVX010000539.1 GCA_013362555.1 Mycobacteriaceae bacterium | reverse complement strand
CACCGCTACACCCGCCGCACCCCGGAAGACTCCGACGGCGTCCTACGGGACAATCCCGACTCTGCGTGCCCACCAGGCGTTCCGCGCCCCGGTCGCGGCGGCGGAGATGTCCCGCATGGCGCCGGTGTCGCAGCCTTGCGCCTCGACCGCGGCGGCGGCCGCACCACTTGGCCCGGTGTCCGCGACCGGAGTCGTCCGGGACGACGACAGCGCGGTGCGCCCCGCGGCCGGGGCGGGCGGTGGCGTCGGACCCGATTTTCTCGCGCTCGACGCCGCCGCAGCGCCCCCGGTGCTGGGCGCGCTCGCCGGTCCGGCTGTTCCGGGAGTCGCGCCGTGACGACGCTGACCAACGACGGCGTACTCGTGGCCGCCGAGTTGCTGGGAGTGCAGACGCTTCCGGTCGTGCTGTCCATCGGCCCACAACAGGATTGCGCCGCGGACATGGCCGCGGCGCGCGCGGCCGCACACTCGGCGCTCGTCGAGGCGGGCGTCGTCGACGGCTACGGCGACGTCGCCGCAGATCTCGCCACGGCCATGCGCGTCCTGGAACGTCCGGACCAGGAGCTTGCTGCCCGCGTCTACTCCGGGCCGGAGGTCCGGCGAATATGCCTGGCGCGACGTGGATCCGACGGCGCCCTTGCGGTGCGCCACGGGGCACGGATCGAGGTGTCGGTCTGCCGCGGCGACGGCGCTGCGGCCCTCACTCGACAGGTCCTCGACGCGCTGAAAGGCGAAAACCCGGCAGAAATACCGACCTTCAGCGGTCCGACCGATCAGTTGCGAGACACGCTGGCGGCGGCGGACGACCCGGACGACGTCGTCCGGCTCGGCCACCACCTCGGCCTGTCGGAATCCGATGCCGCGGCATTCGGATCGGCGATGACACACTGCAGCGGGCTCGCCGAAATCATCGCGCACGCCTACGACGACGGGGCGGCCATTGCCGCTCCCGGCGCGGTCGCCGTGTACGACAGCCCGCACGGCATGCTCCTGGCCTCCCCCAGCGTCGCACCGGACGGCGCCCTCTGGTCCACCTTCGCCGCATGCACCCGCGGCCGCCTGGCACGGGCCGTGTCAGCCCTCGCCGGTTCGATTCCGGAAGGCAGGTGGCCGCCTTAGCGGATTACGCATCACAGCAACACAGCTCGTCAATTCACTACCGAAAGGAGATCCGCCGTGTCGGGTCAGGACGTAACACTCGAAGAATGGCTGGCGCGGTCGGCGCAGCAGCAGACCGCGGACGCGGTGACGACCATGCGGAACCTGTTCAATCAGATCGACGGGGACGTACAGGCGGTCCGGGGCCGCTGGACCGGCCGCGCCGCGGGCGCGTTCCAGAGCGCGGCCACGCGCTGGAGCGAGAACGCCGACGAGTTCCGCACCCGGCTGGACACTCTCCAGCAGCTGGTCGGCGACGGAAACGCCATCAAGGGCAGCGTCGAGGACGACAACGAGTCGATGTTCCTGAGCGGCACCGACTCCGGTCTCACCTCCTACACCAACCTGCCCGGCGACAGCTCGCCGAGCTCCATGGTCTGAGCGCGGGCCGCAAACCTCCAGGATGACCCGTGAAGTGCGTTGGACGCACGTCATGGGTCACTCCGGAGGCTTGCAACCGGCTAGCACCCCACACCACCCTCAACACAAGGAACAGCCATGTATGCCGACGATCCGATCCAGTACTCCGCCGGGGACATCCACGGCCTGGCGGACCAGCTGCAGACCCACCACAAGAGCCTGGTCGAGCTGGGCGACTACCTCGCCGAGAAGGCGAACCAGCTCCAGACCGCATGGCGCGTCGACAGCGCTCCGTCAATCGATTTCAAGGCGACCTACGACAGGTGGCACACCGACTACGAGCAGGCGAAGAACGCGCTCGCCGTCATGGCCGACAACGTCCGCGAAGCCCTGCTCCGCGCCCAGGCCACCGACCGCCGCGCGGCGGGCCTGTTCCGCTAGCACCCGCGCAGCCGCACGCCTTCTTGTCAGACGCACCGAGATTATCGGACCGAACTCGGTGCGTCTGAACAGAAAGCGTGCGGCTGCCGAAACCCGGAGACTCCCGTGCCCGCACGCCTCACGACCAAGCCGCAAGTCAGCGGCTACCGCTTTCTGCTGCGCCGGCTCGAGCACGCGATGGTTCGGCGCGACGTGCGCATGCTGCACGATCCGATGCGCGCTCAATTGCGCTCGTTGACGGCGGGTTTGGTGCTGGGAGTGCTCGCAGTCGCGGGCATGGCGATCCTGGGATTCCTCAAGCCCGAGGGCACGGTGGGCGAAGCGAAGATCGTCACCGGCAAGGACAGCGGCGCACTCTACGTCGTGGTCGAAGGCAGGCTGCACCCGGCGTTGAACCTCGCGTCGGCGCGGCTGATCAGCGGCACCGCCGAGGGGCCGACCTCGGTCAAGGATTCCAAGCTGAGGTCGATGCCGCGCGGCGCCATGCTCGGCATTCCCGGCGCGCCCGCGGCGCTGCCCGGGCCGGCGTCGCCAGGCAACTCCCAGTGGACGGTGTGTGAGTCGGTGATGCTGTCCGCCTCCGGGTCGGCGTTGGCGTCGCAGGGAGTCACCACCGCGGTGCTGGCGGGCCCCGCGCCGGCATCCGGAGCACGTGCCATGGCCGCGAACGAGGCGCTGCTCGCCACGCACAAAGACCACACGTACCTGCTTTACCGTGGCAAACGCGCCGAGGTGGACCTGAAAAACCCGGTGGTCGCGCGCACGCTGCGGTTGTCAGGCCTGCGGCCGCGTCCCGTCGGCGCCGCCTTGATGGACGCGCTGGCGGCCGCGCCCGCACTGGAACCGCCTGCCATCCCGCAGGCGGGAAAACCCGGCAAGGGCCGCTTGGCAGGCGTCAAGGTCGGCACCGTGATACGCACCGACGGCCTGGCGGGATCCGAGCTGTACGTGGTCGTAGCCGATGGGGTGCAGCGAATTTCACCGTTGGCGGCGGAGATGATCCGCAACGCCGATTCACAGGGGCGCAGCACGGTGGAAACGCTCCCGCCGGACACCCTGACGGGCGTGCCGGTTGTGCGGCCGCTGCCGGTCGACGAATTCCCCGTCGAGACACCGAAAGTCCTCGCCGCCGAGCAGTTCCCGGTGAGCTGCGTGACCTGGCGCAAAACCACGGACGCGCCCGCGGCGATCGCCATGATGGCGGGCGGCGCATTGCCGCTGCCCGCCTCGGCGAAGCCGGTCGCGCTCGCCGGGGCCGACGGCGTCGGCGACCAGGTGGACGAGAGCTACCTGCCGCCCTCCAGCGGGGAGTACATCCAGGCGACCGGAATCGCTCCCGGCAGCGCCCGCCGCGACAGCTTGTTCTTCGTGGCCGACAACGGAATCCGCTACGGCGTGCCGGACCGGGAGACCGCAGCGGTGCTCGGGTTGCCCGCCGAACCCGTGCTCGCACCGTGGGCCATCGTCGGACGTCTGGTGCCCGGGCCGACCCTCCGCAGATCCGCCGCGCTCGTCAGCCGCGACACCCTGCCCGCCGTGGCGACCGAATAGAGGAATCTCGTGACGCAGAGTTCGATCGTGCCCACTCTCGACCCGGACCTGGTCGATGTCGAGCCCGAGCTGAGCCGGGTGTCGGTCATCGGCGGCAACACCCAGGTCGACATCGCCCTGCCCGCCACCGTGCCCATCGCCGCATACATCGCGGACGTCGTGGCGCTGATCGAGTCGCGCAACCCCGACCTGTCCGAGCACGATGAGGGGGCGGTCCTGCACACTCGGCACTGGACTCTGGCCCGGCTCGGCCAGGGTTCTATCCCGCCACACCAGTCGCTGACCGACGCGCAGGTCTACGACGGCGAACTGCTGGTGCTGCGCAGTGTGACGAGCACCGAACCGCCTGCGCTCTTCGACGATGTCATCGACGCGGTGTCCCGGCTGACCACGAGCGCCTTCGGCGGCTGGAGCGCTGCGTCCGCCCGGTGGACCGGCCTCGTCGCGGCGGTCGCCGCGGCGGCAGGCGCGAGCGGCCTGCTCATGCTGTCGCGCGCCCACCAGGGCGGGCTTGCGCCCGCACTGGTCGGAGCAGGCGTCGGTGTCATTGCGCTGG
>JABFVX010000368.1 GCA_013362555.1 Mycobacteriaceae bacterium | reverse complement strand
CGCCACGCGGACGGCGGCGAGCCGTCCGCAGCCGCGTCGCCGTCCGTGCCGACGGCCGCCTCGACCGACGGGCCGAATCCCGGCTCCCGGACCGCGTCGACGACCACGTCCGCGTCGTCCGGGTCGACCGCAGGCGCCGGGTCCGCCTCGGCCGCAGGCGCCGAGGCGTCCGCGTCGAGGTCGCCGGGCTCGCCCACGACCAGATCGGGGTCCACGGGCTGCCCGGTCGCCACCTCACCTGCGGGCATGGTCCTCACCGTCCTTGCTGTTCGATCATCATCGCGCGCCAGTCGCGCGGCGCGGCGGCGGATCCGCCATGGCTGACCCCCGGCTGACTGTACGTCCGGCCGTCCGAGCCGATGAAAATTCCTGTCATGGGATCATAGGTCCGCGCGTCTTGTCTACGCTCGTACGCGCTCGGTTGGGCCGTAGGCCCGCTCGACTTCGGCGCGGGCGGCTCACCTGCCTGCGGCGACGGCAGCGACGTCGGCCCGACTACCGGCGGGCGGTACGTGAAGTCCAGGCCGCATTCGCGGGGCGTCGCGGCCCGCTTGCTCGGGTCGTTCGGACACGGGTTGTTGCGGGCGCCGCGCACGTCCATCACCGAGTTGTGCGGCTCCTTGCAGTACAGGTCCGGCGGCAGCTGCGGCGACGACAGCTCCGACGGCGACCGCCACTCCTTCGCGGACAGGAAGCCCTTCAGGCACGGCGGCGGATTGTTCATGACCGGGAAGTTCGCGAAGTTGGCCTTCGCGCCGAGCAGCTCGGAGTCCTGCGAGCCGACCGTCATCAATGCCCGGATCAGCGGCGGGAAGATGACCAGCAGCTGCTGGATCCCCGGCACGTAGGTCTGGGTGACCTGCCCGATGCTGGTCAGGTTGGCCAGCACCAGCGGCAGTGCCGGGCTCAGGTTCTGGAACAGCGAGTTGGTCTGCTCGATCGTGCCAGGCGACTGCTCGACGATGCGCCGCAGCTGCGGGTCCTTCGCGCGCAGCTGGTCGGTGACCGAGGCCAGGTTCGTCGTCCACGCCCGGATGGAGTCGGCGCTGACGCGCTGGGTGTCCAGCAGCGGCCCGATCTGTTCGATGAGCTGCTTGGTAGGCCCGGACGCCCGGTCGGCCTCCTGGATCAGCAGCCGCATCGAGTCCAGCAGCCGCTGCAACTCCGGCCCGGTGCCGTTGAAGGCCTCGAACGCCTGGCCGATGACGGTCTGCAGCTTGGTGTTGTCCAGCCCGGAGATCATCCGGTCGGCGCGGTCCAGCATGGGACCCACGTCCTGCGGCAGCCTGCTGTGCCGGGCCGGGATGACCGAACCGTCGCGCAGGTAGTGCCCGTCGCCGCGGCCCGGCGGCTCCAGCTCCACGTACTGCTCTCCGACCGCGGACACGCTCTCCACCTTGGCGATGGTGTCACTGGGGATCTTGTAATCGCTGTCGAGCGACATCTCCGCCACGACCCCGGTCGAGGTGAGCCGCACGGCCCGCACCACGCCGATCTGGGTGCCGCGGTAGGTGACATTGGAGTGCGGGTACAGCCCGCCACTGGATTCCAGCTCCAAATTCACTGTGTAGCGGCCGATTCCGAACATTCCGGGGACCTGCACGTACACCACGGACATCACCGCCAGGCCCACCACGGTCAGCACCGCGAACACGCCCAGCTGCCACCGCACGAACGTGGACAGGTTGGAGAAGATCGTGCGCTTGGATGTCGAGTTCGACTCTGCCATCACCGACCCCCTTGCGGTCCAGGCGCTTTCGGCGCGGGCGGCGGCGCGGGCAGCAGATTCAGCGGGCCGCGGAACGGGTCGGTCATCCGGGTCTGGAGCTCGGCGGGCTGCTGAGCCTGCGGGGCGGGCGGCCCCGGCACGGCGGCCCGGTCCGGCGTCGACGGCGGCGTGAGCGCCGTGCCGGTGAAGAAGTTCTCGTTCATGCGCTTGGGCGTGATCTCATAGGTGATCCACAGATTGAGGTAGTCGCCCTTGAGCACGTTCTTGTACGTCTTGAGCGGGAACGGGAACGCGGCGAGCATGCTCAGCACCCCGGTGATGTGGTGACCGGTCTTGGCCAGCTCCGTCAGCAGCGGCGTCAGGCTGTGCAGGTTGTCCTGCAAGTTCTTGCCGCTGGAGCCGATCACCTGACTGGCGGTGTCGCTGAGCTGCCCCAGCGACGTCAGCGCCGAGGTGAGGTTCTGGCGTTGCTCCACGAGCACATTCAGCGCGGGCGGCACCTTGTCCAGCGCGGCGGACAATGTCCGGCTCTGGCCCGCGAACACCTGCCCGAGGCGGTCCAGCCCGGCCAGCGCCGTTGTGATGTTGCCCTTCTGCGCCTTCAGTTCGGTGGTGAGCGTGGTCAGCCGGGACAGCAGGTCGCGCGCCTTGTCCTCGCGGCCGGAGAGAGCGGTGTCGAGTTCCTTGACGATGTCGCCGAGCGAAGAGAACCCGCCGCCGTTGAGCACCACCGACAGCGCCGACAGCGTCTGCTCGGTGGTCGGATACACCCCGGCCCGCTCCAGCGGGATGGTCGCGCCCGGCGCCAGCCTGCCCTGCGCCTTGGCCGGGGCGTCCGGCGCCGACAGCGACACGTGCGTGGAGCCGAGCAGGCTCGTCTGTCCGATGCGGGCGACCGCGTTCGCGGGCAGCTCCACTCCGGGGTTCAGCGAGACTGTCAACAGCGCGTGCCAGTTCTGCACCTCGATCCCGCTCACCGTGCCGACGGTCACGTCGTTCACCTTCACCGGCGAATTCGGCGTGAGCGTGGTGACGTCGGGCATCTGGACGTACACCCGGTACGACCCGTCGCCGGTGCCCTCGGTGCCGGGCAACGGCAGTGAATTGAGCCCGTGCCACGCACATCCCCCTGTCTCGGAGGACGCGAGCAGCGACGCCGCGACCACGGCCGTCGCCTTGCGCACTTTCGGCTTGGGCGTTCTCCCCTGGGCCGCCTTCGATTTGCGCGATGTGCTCATCGGCTGCCACCTCCGGGCATCATGAACGCGCCCAAGTTGCGCTCGACCGCCCGCTGCTGCACGCTCGGCGGGCTGTACCGCAGCTGGTCGGGGTGCGCGGTGGCGCCGACGACCGGCTGAGTGGAGAACCCCGGGTAGTTCGTCGCGAAGCTGTTGATGATGGGCGCGAGGTGTTGGGCGCACAGCTGCGCGCTGCGTTTGGAGTCGTTGGTCTCCAGAGCCGCGATCGACCCGCAGACGAACGCGAACGGGTTCCGCATGTTCACGAACTGCGCCTCCGCGCCCAGCGCGCCCTGGGCGGGGTTGTAGATGTTGTAGAAGTTCGCCAGCGACGTCGGCGCGATGTGCAGCACCCTGGCGATGCTTTCGCGCTTCTCCGCCAGGATCCGGGTGGCGTCGGCGAGCCGGCTCACGCTCGTGGTCAATGTCGCCTTGTTCGTCTCGATGAACGCCGCCACGTGGCCCATCGCGACGTCCAGCTGGTCCAGGGCGGCGCCGAGTTCGTTGCCGCTGCCCGCCAGCACCTTCGACACCGAGGCCAACCTGCCGCCGAACTGCACGATCTGAGTGTTGCTGTTGGACAGCGTGTTCACGAACGTCTGCAGGTTGCGGACAGTGGAGAACAGATCGTTGCGACCGTCCGAGAGCAGGCTCATGGTGTGCGACAGGTCGCGCAGCGTCTGCTGCATCGCCGCGGCGTTGCCGCCGCCGAGGTTGTCCGAGGCGACGTCGAGTGCGCGGCCCAGCGCGCCGCCGGGCCTGCCGTCGGTCGGGCCGAGCGCCTTGGCGAGCTTGTCCAGCTCGGTCTTGACCTCGTCCCATTCCACCGGGACCGCAGTGTGCTCCAGCGGAATCCGAGCTCCGGCGCGCAGCTTCGGCCCGCCCTTGTACACCGGGGCGAGCTGCACGAACCGGCCCGACACCAGCGTGGGAGCGATGATGACGGCGCGCGCGTCCGCGGGTGCGGACACCGAGCGGCGCACCGCCAGCGTCACTTTCACCGACTCCGGGCCCGGGTCGATCGCGTCGCCCCGGCCCACCGGCACCCCGAGCACCCGCACGTCGTCTCCGACGTAGAGCCCCTTGGTGGAAGTGAAGTAGGCCGTG
>JABFVX010000528.1 GCA_013362555.1 Mycobacteriaceae bacterium | reverse complement strand
CCCCGCGGCCGAACCAACCGCCGCTACTTCCTAAGCGGGATCGCCAGAATGACTCGTGGCGTGCGTTAGGCGCACGTCACGGGTCATTCTGGTTGTATGGGCGGCGGTTCGGGGACGCGGAGCAGCGGCACGGTAACGTGGAGTCTCGTGCTGCCGGTGCCCGAGAGACGTACGCCCGCCGACATCTGGGCGGCTGTGGCCATCGCGGTAGCGGTCCTGGTGGCGGCCGTGCTGATCTGGCAGAACAGCCAGGAGCGGCACACGGTCTCGACGCCCGCCGCGGTGACTGTTGCGGCGCCGCCACAGGCTGTCGTCGTGCCTGCCGCACTGCGGGAGTTATGGCAGGCGCCGGACCGGGCGACCGCGGCGCCGGTGACCGTCGCGGGGGTGGTGGTGACGGGCGACGGGGGCACCGTGCTCGGGCGCGACCCGGCCACCGGACGGGAGTCGTGGCGTTACCAGCGGGATCTGCCGCTGTGCGGGATCCCGGCCGGGTGGGGTTCCGTGATCGCCGTGTACCGCGACCGGCGCGGCTGCGGGCAGGCGGTGCAACTGGCAGCCACCGGGGCTCGGATGACCGCGCGCAGCGGGTTCGCCGACGAGACGGTCGCCATCAGCGGCAACGACTCGTACCTGCTGGTGCAGGGGCCGCGCAGACTGGAGCTGTGGCGCTCGGATCTGGTGCGCACGCTGGAATACGGCTTCGTGGACGCCCCGGTCAACCCGAACAGCCAACCACGCTCTCATTGCACGCTTTTGAGCGCAGGCCTGGGCACGACGGGCTCGCGGCTGGCTGTTCTGGAACGCTGCCCGGGCGAGGCCGGGACGCGGCTGACCTTCCTCAACCCGTCACCCAAAGACGCTTCCAAACCCGAAGAGTACGGCTCGACGGTGCTTCCCGAGACCACTGACGGCGGGGAACCGCGCCTGCTGCTCACCACGGGCGAAGCGACCGCGGTGTACCTGCCAGGATCCGGCGCCATGCCGCCGCGCCTCGGTGTGTACGACAACCGCGCCAAACTTGTCTCCCAGCATTCACTTTCGGCTCCCTTGTCACCCGGAGCACGCGTTCAGCGGGCCGGTTACCACTATCTGCTGTGGACGGGCCGCGACACGCTCGCCCTCGACCCGGCCACCCTCGCGCCGGGCTGGACCGCGCCGGAGACGCTCGGCCCCGGCGCCATCATGGCCGGACGGATCCTCATTCCGGTATCCGGCGGCATCGCCGTGGTCGACCCGGTCGGCGGCGCGCAGGAACGCCGGATCTCGTTCCCGCGCACGACCAGCCCCGCGGGTCCCATCACCCTCGACGCCCTCGGCGCCACGGTGCTCGAACAGTACGACGGCACCCTCCACGCCCTGGGCGGGTAGCGCCACCTTCCAGAATGACCCATGACGTGCAGCCAACGCACCTCATGGGTCATTCTGGAGGGTCTGAGATGCGGCGTCTACTGGTGGCGGACGGCGTAGGGCGGGATAGCGTTGCCGGTGAGGGCGGCGGCGTCGATCGACTGTGGGCGGTAGCCGCAGCCCGGCAGCCGCGAGACCATCAGCGCGGTGGGATCGGCGACCTCGTCGGCCCGGCCGAACAAATAGGCCCACTCGTGCTCGTCGGAGCCGTAATAGGCTACGGTGCCGAAAGATTCGGTGAACCTCCGCCATGACGTCTTCAATGTCGCATTGCGCCACAACGTCTGACAACCGGACTGGTTCACCACCACGCCGCCGGGCGCGAGCACGGCCTTGCACATGTCGAGGAACTCGGTGCCGTAGAGCCGATTGTGCTGAGCGTCCTCGTCGGCCCGCTCGTCGGGCAGGTCGATGAGGACGATGTCATAGCGAATCTCACCGGCTGCGGCATCGACCAAATACTTCCAGCCGTCGGTGTAGCGCACCGTGACCGGGCCCTCGCCGCGCTCGGCCGCGGCGAGCTCGTCGAGGCGGTACCCGTACGGCAGATGCTCGGCACACAGCTTCACGGCCTGCTCGTCGATGTCGATGTGGTCGACCCGGGTCGCGCCCGCCGCAACGGCCATCTGACACACAACACCCTCGCTGGAGCCCACCACCAGCACATTGCGCACTTGGTCGGCGAGCAGCAGTGCAGGCACCATGAGCGCCTCGTGGTAGACCAGCTGGCTGAATTCGGTGCTCTGCCGGTCGTTGTCGCAGAACAGCGAAACGCCCTGCTCGGTCTCGGCGATCACGACATGCTGAAAAGCGGTGTCGCCCTCCCAGATCACCCGCTTCAGGTCCCACACGCGGGTCAGGCCCGCACCGAGCGGCTCTCGGATCTCACTGGTGCCGATAGTCGAAGTCATTGCCTTGCAAGTCCTTTCCGTTTCGGGCGCTCAGATGTCGCCGCGGTGAATCGTGTTGAGCCGCAACACCGGAGTGTGCAGGGCCTGGGCGACCAAGCGGACCGCGTACTCCGGATCGGCGCGATGCCCGCAGGTGAACACGTCCATGAACGCCTTGCCGATCTCCGGATAGGTGTGCACCGACGCGTGCGACTCGGAAAGCAACAGCAGCACCGTGACCCCTTGTGGGTCGATACGTTTGGATGTCACGTCCAGCACGGTGGCCCCGGCCTCCTGCAACGCGGTCGTGAGAGTGTCGCGCAGCAGCTGCTCGTCATCCAGCAGCGCCGCGTCCACGTTCTCCAACTCCGCTATCGCATGACGTCCGGTGAACGCGCCCACCGCTGCCGACACCGAGTCGAGTACTTCGGTCATTTCTCACTCCCATCTATTTCCATGGCGTGCCGGGACATCGGATCGGTCCAGGCAATCGGGGGTCAGACCGCGAACCGGTCGTGACGAATCGAAGAAGCTGCGGCCCGAATGCAATCAGATGCAATGGGTGGGCAGCGGCGAAAACCCGTTGAACGCTATGGAGGAGTAACTGGCCGTATAGGCCCCGGTACTCAAGAACTCCACATGGTCACCCGCGCGCAGCGCCAACGGTAATCGGTAGATATTGCGTTGATAGAGAACGTCGTCGCCGTCGCAGGTCGGTCCGGCCAGATAGACCGGGCCGACCTCGCCTTCTCGCTCCGGCGTGGACAGCAGATAAGTAATGTACTCGTTCTCGCACTCCGCCATGCCGTTGTATCGGCCGACATCCAGATACACCCAACGAAATTCGTCGTCGTCGGACTTCCGGGAGACGAGCACGACTTCGGAACGCAACAGGCCCGCGTCGGCCACGACGAACCGGCCCGGCTCGACCACCAGACTCGGCAGCGGCAGTCCCGCCGCACCGAAGTGCTCCCGCACGGACGCCTCGATCGCGGCGGCGTACTCCGCCAGCGGCGGCGCGGACACGGTGTAGCTGCCCGGCAGGCCGCCGCCGACGTTGATCAGCGGCAGCGTCACGTCCTGCGCGGCCAGCTTCGCGGCGACCGCCGCGGCCTCGCGCACGCCACGGTCCCACGCTTGCGGATCCAACTGCTGCGAACCCACGTGGAACGACACGCCCGCAGGCCGCAACCCCAGCTCATGTGCACGCGACAACACCTGCACGGCCATGTCCGGACTACAGCCGAACTTGCGTCCGAACGGCGTCAGCGAACCGGTGTCGACGAGCATGATCCGCCCGAACACCGACGCACCCGGCGCATACTGCGCGATCGCCTCCACGTCGGGAATGCTGTCCGTGGTGAACAGCCGCACGCCCAGCGTGTACGCCGCGGCGACGTCGGCATGCTTCTTGATCGTGTTGCCGTAGGAAATCTGCGCCGGATCGGCCCCCTGCGCCAAGCACAACTCGATCTCCGGCACGCTGGCCACATCGAAGCTCGCGCCCGCCCGAACAAGCTCCCGCACGACATCCGCCGCCGGGTTGGCCTTCACCGCGTAGAACAACTGCGCGCCGGGCAGCGCCTCGGCGAGCGCGCGGTACCGCTCGCGCACCGTCGCCAGGTCGATCACCAGACACGGCGACGGCGGACACTGCTCATCGAGAAAGGCCCGCGCGCGGGCCACAGCCCCCCACGCGGAAGGAGGGCCGGAGGACGCCTGTTCCGCCTCGGCCGCTGCCGAGTAGACAAGGCTTCCTTCCATTCCGCTCCATGCCCTCCA
>JABFVX010000133.1 GCA_013362555.1 Mycobacteriaceae bacterium | reverse complement strand
GTAGCGCATCGTCGCTTCCACACTGCCGTCGGCGTGAGTGACCACGTCCGTCATCGGGAACTGGTCGAGGATCCAGACATGGTCGGCGCGAATGCGCAGCCGGGCCACCGGAAGTTCCGCGTCGGCGCCGAAAAGGTCACCGCCGCGGTCGGATTCACGGGCCTGGCGCGGCGGCCGGGACGGCTCGTCCAGCTCCGTCGCTTCGTCGATGCGATCGAACCGGAACAGCCGCAGCGCACCCGCGGCCGCCTCGTCCTCGCCGCCGGTGCGACTCCACGCCTCCAAATAGCTCTGCCGGTCGATCAGCAACACCCGGATCGGGTCGACGACCCGCTCGGTCACCGCGTCGCGGCTCGCCGAGTAATAGACGATGTGCAGTGCACGACCGCGGGCCAACGCCGAACGCACCACCGCGGCCGAGGGCTTCTCGGTCGGCGCGTCCGGTCCGCCGCCGACCGCCGCGGCCGCCGCCCCTGCCGCCCGCTCGATCTTGGCCAGCGCGCGCCGCGCCGCCGTCGGATCCACCACTCCGCGGGTCTCCACGAGCGAATGCAGCGCCACGATGAGAGCACTCGCTTCCGCCGAGCTCAGGCGCAACGGCCGATCGATGCCCGCGGAGTAGGTCACCTCGATGGCGTCCTCGGAGAACGAGAGGTCGATCAAGTCGCCGGGACCGTAGCCGGGCAGCCCGCACATCCATAGCTGGTTCAGGTCCACCATCAGCTGCTTGGTCGTGATGCCCAGCTCCGCCGCCGCTTCCGCGGCGCTGATTCCCGGGTTGGCCTGGAAATAGGGCACCATGTTGAGCAGCCGCGACAGCCTGCTCGGCGCCACCCGCGCGTTCACGACACCCCCTCGGTCACGCCGCCCGCCGCCGCGCCGGCCCCGGTGGTGTCGACACCGGCCGCGGCGAGCAGCCGGGCCATGACGGCCGAGCGCAGGTCCGCCGGTTCCAGCACCACCGCGTCCGGACCGTGGCCTGCGATGAGCCGGGCGAGCCAGTCCTGGGAACGCACCGGGAGTTCCACCACGACGCCGTCGCGCCCGCCGTTCCGCCGGTTCTCCCGCACCGTGCCGAGCCTGCGGATGTCGTGGCCGTGGCCGTCGGCGAGCCACACCGTCGCGGTGCCGCTGACCGGCGGGCCCGCCCTGAACCGCTCCACCGCCCCGCGCAGGTCGATCCCGTCCGGCTTGTGCACCGCGTTCGCCGGGCCGTACGCCGCAACCTCGGCGCCGATGCGTGAGAGCCGGAATGTTCGCGGTGCGTCCCGGTCCCGGTCGTGGCCGACGAGGTACCACCGCCCGCGGTCGGTCACCACACCCCATGGCTCCACGTCCCGGGTGACCGTCGGCGCGTTCGGCGCGCTGCGGTACGCGAATGTGACGCGGCGCCCCGCGTCGACGGCCGCGAGCAGCGCGCCGAGTGCGGGCTCGGACCCGCGCGCGGGCGAGGGCACCGCGGTCACGGCGACCGGCGGCTCCTGGTCCACCTGCACTCCGCCTGCGCGCAGCTTGAGCAGCGCACTCTGCGCGGCCGTCGCCAGATCCGGCGACTCCCACAGCTGCACCGCCACCGCGACCGCCGCCGCCTCGTCCTGGGCCAGGTCGATCGCGGGCAACTCGTAGGCATCGCGCCGAATGCGGTAGCCGTCCGCCCCGCCGTACCGTGCAGAAGGCCCGGTCTCCAGCGGAATGCCCAATTCCCGCAGCTCGTTCTTGTCCCGCTCGAACATCCGACTGAACGCCTCGTCGGACGCCGAGTCGTCGTACCCGGCCACCGTCTCGCGAATCTTGTCCGCGGGCAGGAACTGCCGGGTCGACAACAGCGCGATGACAAGGTTCATCAACCGCTCAACCTTGGAGATCGCCACGCAGAGAGACTACGCGGAACAGTCGCGCGTCCGGCACAGCACAGGGCGTTCCGGAAGAGAAAGCCTCCGCAGTGACCCGTGAGTTGCGCCCCACGCAACTCACGGGTCATTCCGGAAGGGCGTCACATCGAGGAGATGAGGCGTTCCACACGCTCGTCGACGGAACGGAACGGGTCTTTGCACAGGACGGTGCGCTGGGCCTGGTCGTTGAGCTTGAGGTGGACCCAGTCGACAGTGAAGTCGCGGCCTGCCTCCTGCGCGGCGGCGATGAAGTCGCCGCGCAGCTTGGCACGGGTGGTCTGCGGCGGCGTGTCCACCGCCGCGTCGACCGCATCGTCCTCGGTGATGCGCTTGGCCAGACCCTTGCGCTGCAACAGGTCGAACACCCCACGTCCGCGCTTGATGTCGTGGTAGGCCAGGTCCAGCTGGGCGATCTTCGGGTCGGCCAGCTCCATGCCGTACCGGTCCTGGTAGCGCTGGAACAGCTTGCGCTTGATCACCCAGTCGATCTCGGTGTCAACCTTGGCGAAATCCTGCGCTTCCACCGCGTCCAGTGTGCGGCCCCACAGGTCGATGACCTGGTCGATCTGCGGGTCGCTCGGGCGGTTGCGGACGTGCTCCACCGCGCGCGCATAATACTCGCGCTGGATGTCGAGCGCCCCGGCCTGCCGCCCGCCCGCCAAACGCACCGGCCGCTTGCCGGTGACGTCGTGGCTGACCTCGCGGATCGCGCGGATCGGATTGTCCAGGGCGAAGTCGCGGAACGCCACGCCCGCCTCGATCATCTCCAACACCAGCGCGGCGGTGCCCACCTTGAGCATCGTGGTGGTCTCGGACATGTTGGAGTCTCCGACGATGACGTGCAGCCGCCGGTATTTCTCCGCGTCCGCGTGCGGCTCGTCACGGGTGTTGATGATCGGGCGCGAGCGGGTGGTCGCCGAGGACACGCCCTCCCAGATGTGCTCGGCGCGCTGCGACAGGCAGAACGTGGCGGCCTTCGGCGTCTGCAGCACCTTGCCCGCACCACAGATCAGCTGCCTGGTCACCAGGAACGGGAGCAGCACGTCCGAGATCCGAGAAAACTCGCCCGCTCGCACCACCAGGTAGTTCTCGTGGCAGCCGTAGGAGTTGCCCGCCGAGTCGGTGTTGTTCTTGAACAGGTAGATGTCCCCGCCGATGCCCTCTTCCCCGAGCCGCTGTTCGGCGTCGATGAGCAGGTCTTCGAGCACCCGCTCCCCGGCCCGGTCGTGGGTGACCAGCTGCACCAGGTTGTCGCACTCCGCGGTGGCGTACTCCGGATGCGATCCCACGTCCAGATAGAGCCGTGCGCCGTTGCGCAGAAACACGTTGGAGCTGCGACCCCAGGACACGACCCTCCGGAAGAGGTAGCGCGCCACCTCGTCCGGGCTCAACCGACGATGGCCGTGGAAGGTGCATGTGACCCCGAACTCGGTCTCGATGCCCATGATTCGTCGCTGCACAATTCGACAGTACCCCGCAGCGGCCCCCCAAACCTCCCAACTAGGCCGAACTGTTGCCCACGACCTGCACGATCGTCACAACCAGCCACACGAACGCCACCGGCAGCACCGCCCCGTTTCGGGTGTCCGCGAACCGACCGATGCCGACGGAGCCGGCGGGCTTGTCGGTGCGGTTGCGGTTCCGGGCGGCGCCCGTAGGCTCGAGAGGTCCACGACAGCGAGCATGGAGGGATCTATGGCAGAGATCCGGAATGTGACGGTTTTGGGGACCGGCGTCCTGGGTTCGCAGATCGCCTATCAGGTTTCGTTTCACGGTTTCGCTGTCACCTCATACGACATCGACGACGCCGCGCTTGCCGCGGCGCGCGACCGCTTCGAGAAGCTCGCCGCGACCTATCGCGCCGAGGTGGCAGGTGCGGGCGACGGCAAGGCCGAACGCGCGGCATCCCGCATCACGCTGAGCTCCGACTTGGCCGCGGCGGTCCGTGACGCCGACTTGGTGATCGAGGCTGTGCCGGAAGACCTCGCCTTGAAGGAGAAGATCTTCGGCCAGATCGGCGAGCAGGCGCCCGCACACACGATCTTCGCGAGCAACTCTTCGACGCTGCTGCCCAGCGCTATGAAGGCATCGACCGGACGACCGGACAGGTTCCTGGCCCTGCATTTCGCCAATCAGGTGTGGAAATACAACACCGCGGAAATCATGGGCACCGACGACACCGATCCGGCGGTGTTCCGCGCCGTGGTCGAGTTCGCCGAGACCATCGGCATGGTGCCGGTCGAGCTGCACAAGGAGAAAGCGGGCTACGTCCTCAACTCGCTGCTTGTGCCACTGCTCAACTCGGCGATAGCGCTCGGCGCGGGGGGCTACGCCGACCCGGAGACGGTGGACAAGACGTGGCGGATCGGCACCGGCGCCCCATTCGGTCCGTTCCAGATGCTCGACGTCATCGGCCTGAACACCCCGTTCAATATTCTCGTACATGGCGACGACGACGCGAAACGACTCGCCGCGTGGCTCAAAGCCGGCTACATCGACAAAGGCAAGCTCGGTGTGGCGAGCGGCGAAGGATTCTACAAATATTGAGGCCGGCCGCTCGTCCGCACCGGCGCACGAGGCGCGCTCGCGCGTGCTCGCCTGACCGGGTCATGCCGCCCGGGATGAGCAGCGTCAGTCGCGCCGGGCGCGTGGCGTTGCGACAATTGGTCGCATGAAAGTACTGGCCGCATGAAAGTACTGGTCGCGGGCGCGTCCGGATTTGTGGGCAGGCGTTTGTGCCCAGCATTGGAAAAGGCAGGCCACACCGTCCTCGCGATGACTCGTCATCCGGATTCCTACCGGGGCGCCGGGCAGGTTGTCGGCGCGGACGTGCACGACCCCGTTTCGCTGCGCACCGCGCTCGACGGCTGTGCAAGCGCCTACTATCTGGTGCATTCGCTGAACAAGGGTGATTTCGAACAGCGCGACGCCGACGCTGCCCGCGCCTTTGCTCGCGCTGCGGCCGACGCGGACATCGGTCGAATCGTGTATCTGGGCGGTCTGGGCGACGACAAGGACGAGCTGTCCGCACACCTGCGGAGCAGACGGCAAGTCGAGAGCCTGCTCGCCTCGACGGACGTGCCGGTTACGACGCTGCGCGCGGGCATCATCGTCGGCCACGGCGGCATCTCCTGGGAGATCACCCGGCAACTGGTGGAGCACCTCCCGCTGATGGTGACGCCGCAGTGGGTGCGGACGCGCACACAGCCGATCTCAATCGCCGACGTGGTGCGGTACCTGGTCGGTGTCCTGGAGCTTCCGGAGTCCTCAGGACGCATCTTCGAGGTCGGCGGGCCGGACGTGCTGGAGTATCTCGATATGCTGCGCCGAGTGGCTCTCATCGAGGGCAGGCCGATGCTCGTCGTGCCGGTGCCGATGTTGACGCCCCGGCTGTCCTCACTGTGGCTGTCCGTGGTCACCAACGTGGATGTGCCCACAGGGCGGGCACTGATCGATTCGATGCGCAACGAGGTGATTGTCCGCGACGACGGCATCCGCGACCTGGTGCCGTTCCCGACGACGGACTACGACAGCGCAGTGCTGCAAGCGCTGGGCGAACGAGCGAAGCTGCGTCGCGCGTCGTGATCCGCCGCTCCCGGCGGCTCACCGCGCTCCCCACTGTGCCACGCCGCACTCGTCCGGAGCAGATGCCGACGGGCCATCGGCGCCGGGATCGCCGACGGTTGGAAGCAACTTCATCAGGAAGGAATCCTGCGGATACTCGAGTTACGTTGCGGGCGTAAGGATAACCTGTTCGCATGCAGGACCTCGAGGAGGCCATGGCCCGAGTCCGGCAGGCGGCCCGGCGGGTTCCGTTCGCGGATGCCCACCGCGGCGAGGCAAGTCGGTTGGCGCGCGCCGCCGCCGAGTTGGAAGTCGCCGACGAGCACGCGGGCATGGGGATGCAGATGGCGCTCGCCGGGCATCCGATTCTCATCGAAACCGGCGACGCCGCCGACGACGTCACCATCGAGCAAGGACCTTGGGGCTTTGTGCTCGTGCGCGTCAACGGCAAGGTGGTATCGCGGATCGACCCGATGAATCTGCTGTTCACACGGTCGATCACGGTGCGCACCAAGGGCGGCAACGACACGGTCCGGGTGCGCGGCGAGGTGCCGTATGCGTTGTCCATCCAGACCGGCGCGGGCGACGACCTCGTGTTCGGCGGCTCCGGCGACGAAAACATTCACACCGGCGCGGGCGATGACGTCGTCTACGGCGGTGCGGGCCACGACGTCATCAATGGCGGGACCGGCGACGACACGCTCTTCGGCGGCTCCGGCGACGACTATCTGTCCGGCGACAGCGGCGACGACAAGCTGTACGGCGGCGACGACCGCGACGTGCTGTCGGGCGGGGAAGGCGACGACACAATCGCCGGGCAGGGCCGCGACGACGTCGTCTACACCGGCCCGGGCGTCGACTCGGTGACCGAAGACGAGGGTGTGGTGTATGCGCAGACCGGTGTGGACTCCGTGGTGGGCGATGCGCGGGTAGTGCATGTCGACCATTCGGCCGTGCCCGGGAACATTCGACTCGGCAACGACGAATTCTCCGACCGGATCCGGGCCGATCTGCAGACCCTCGGCTCCTCGCCGGAAGGCCGCCGCATGCTCGAGGCCCTGGCCGACTCCCAACACCAGCTGACGGTGCTGGATTCGCAAGACAGCTGGAGGAACTCCAACCGTCTCTCGCCGGACGACCTCCCGATCGGGTCTGCGTTGAGCTCCAGCGACGGCGTGCTGCTACCCGACGGCAGGCCGGGGCGGGGAGCCTCGGCGACACTGCATTTCAATCCGACGATGCAGTCTTTGTCCGCGGCGAACGCCTACTATGCGGGGAAACCGTGGGATCGGCTCACGCCGATTATCGTCTTGTATCACGAGCTGCGTCATGCGGTCGACATCCTGCACGGCAGAGCCGATCTGAGGACGACCGACGGTTGGCCGAACGCCGAGCTCGACGCCGTCGGACTGCCTGCCCACGGCGTCGTGCCGCCCCGCAGCGAAAACGCGCTGCGCCAGGAGATGGGCCTGCCACTGCGCCCGGAGTACTGACCGATCCTGGCGTGAGGCCTACTGTCGAGCGATGACATCGGAGTCGAAGAGCGATGCAGGGCACCGGCATCCGAACGATGGAGCAACATCGTCGAGCCTGCTCGACTGGACCATGTTGGCGCTGGCCGCGGTGTCCGTCGGCCTGCTGGCGTGGATCGCCGCGGTGCCGGTCGCCGCCGAGACGCACCGGCGCGTGGTGACTGTCGACCAGGTCATCTGCGCGATCTTCGCGGCGGAGTTTCTGTGGCGGTGGCGTCGAGCGGGTTGGGACCGCCGGTTTCCCCTGTTCTACTGGTACGACCTGATCGGCATGATTCCGGTGTCGAACGCGTTCCTGCGCGGACTGCGCCTGCTGCGGATCGTCGTGGTGGTCGCGCGGCGCTGGCGCCGCAGCGAACACGCGGCGGTCAATCGACTCGTCGCGGTGGTGGTGGGCCGGGTCACGACGGCTGTCGTGGCCGAGATCAAGCGGCCCATCACCATCGCCGTGCTCGACGAGGTCGCCGACGTGCTGCAAACCGGCCACTACACGCGCAACCTCGCCGCGGCCCTGGCCGAGAACAGGCAGGAGCTGGACAGCCTGATCCTCGAGCTGATCCGTAACGACCGAACCGCAGGCAGGCTGAAGTGGGTGCCGTTCCACGACGATGTCGTGCGCCTCATCGCCGACACCACGTTCCGCATCGTGTTCCAGGTGCTGGCCGACCCGCGAACGGACGAACTCGTCTCGGACTTGTTGCGGGAGAACATCGAACAGATCCGCAAGTCGGTCCGCGACCAGTACGAGACGCAGCGCCTCGGCCGCACGGAGGTGGCCGCCGCACTGGACCGGGCCCGGCGCCGCGGCGAACCCTAGCGCCGCGCCGCCGGGAAACGCCGCGAACTACCAGACGAACAGGGCGCTCGTCACCGCCACCGAGCCCGCGCCGCCGCTGCCGCCGCCCACCGATCCGGCGTTGGCGATCTGGCGGGTGCCGATGACGAAGCGGTGGCCCGCACCCGGTCCGCGGACGATGCCGAAGCTGCTGACGGCGTTCTGGCCGACCGGCGACGTGACCCAGTTGCCGGTGATGACGCTCACCGTGCCGTTCGACCACGCCACGGTGCCGTTGGCCGGGTTGCCGCCCGCGCCGGTGCCCGACGAACTGCCGGTGACGACGTTGAACGGATAGGTGACGTTCAGCATGCCGCCGTGTGCACGGCGCAACTGCGGGCTCGAGCAGCTGATGAGCCCGCCGGTCACATTGACGTCCATGCCGCCGCTGCCGCTGCCGGGCACGTTCGTCGTCGTCAGGTGCCCGCCGTAGCAGCCGCCCACCACCGGCGGCGCGGGAGCGGCGGTGGCGGTTATTCCCGCAAAGGCCGGAATGGCGAGAATGGCGCCGAGTACCGTGGTCGCAACGCGAAATGATCGCATGATGTACCTTTCGCCGTAATGCGAATACATCCCCATGGCAATGCATTTGACCGCCCAAGTCTAATCCCGGGCGGCACCGTCTGCAGACCCCGTGAAAGTCGGGAGGAGTTCGCCGACACCGTGCCCGAGCCGCCCCCGGAGCCGTAGGATCGGGGCACGCTGATTCATCGACATCGACGCGAGGAGCGTGTGATGAGCGGGAAAGTAGTGCATTTCGAGATTCCGGCGGACGACATCGACCGGGCGCGGCTGTTCTACCGAGATGTCTTCGGATGGGCGCTCACCGAGGTGCCCGGCATGGACTACACGATGGTCGTGACCACTCCCTCCGACGACTCCGGCACGCCGCGGGAGCCCGGCGCCATCAATGGCGGAATGTTCGCGCGCACCGGAGATTTCGCCCGGTTCACGGCGCCGAACATCGTGATCGACGTGGCCGACGTGGACGCGGCGCTGGCCACGGTGCAGAAAGCGGGAGGAACGGTGCTGGTGCCGAAAATGCCGGTCGGCGAGATGGGCTTCTGCGGCTACTTCACCGATCCGGAAGGCAATGTCCTCGGGGTCTGGCAGGGCGCCTAACAGGTTCGCCCCGGTGGCGTGTGCTCAGCGCACGCCACCGGTCAATCCGGAGGCTCTAATCGTTACACACTGACGTTGTATGTAACACTGTCACGCATGACCGACAATGCCCGACAGGCGCTCGAACACCTGCGTGATACCAGCCAGTTCCAGTGGTACGTGATCCCGCTGCTGCTGATCGTCGTCTATCTCTACGCCGTCGAGGTGGAGCGGCGGAACTGGAATGTGGCGGCAGCCGGGTTGGCGCTGTGGGGGATGGACTGGTTCAACGAAATATGGAATTCGCTGGTCTTCCATTTCAGCCATCGCGCTCCGGTGTGGGGCGCCACCGGCCGGTCGGCCTATCAGATCCTGATCGGGCTGAACATCGAAATCTGCCTCATGTTCGCCGTCATGGGGCTGGCCGCGGCGAAAATGCTGCCTGCCGATCGGCATCTGCGCATTCTCGGCATCCCCAACCGGTGGTTGTTCGCGGGGGTGAACGCCGTGCTCGCGGTGGGAGTGGAGGTGACGCTCAACCACATCGGCGTGTTGACGTGGGACTGGTCCTGGTGGAGCGCCTCGGCGCCCTATCTGATCTGGCTCGTCGGGTACCTGCCGTTTTTCGCCGTCTGCTTCTGGGTGCACGACCTGCCGAAACCACGCGACAAGGCCATCGCCATCGCAACGATTCTCGGCATCGACGCACTGGCCGGCATCGTGTTCGGCACGCTGGGCTGGCTGTAGCCGCCCTCCCGGCGAGCACGAACGCCGAAGGTCGAGGAGACTGCCGACCATGGACCCCGGAACAAGCCCACTGCCATTGTCGGAGGACGACCTGGTTCGGCTCGCCAGGTGCGTCGAGCTGGCCGCCGCCGCCGTGGCGGACGGGGACCGCCCGTTCGGGTCGATCCTGGTGACCGGTGACGGGCGGACCCTGGCCGAGGACCGCAACCGCGAGGTGACCACCGGCGATCCCACCGCGCACCCGGAGTTGGCCCTAGCACGCTGGGCGCACGCCAACCTGACCGCGGCCGAGCGCGCCGCCGCGACGGTGTACACCTCGGGCGAGCACTGTCCGATGTGCTCCGCCGCGCACGGGCTGCTAGGGCTCGGTCGCATTGTCTATGCCACGTCCGCCGAGCAGACCTCGCGGTGGCTCGACGAGCTCGGGGCGCCCACGGCCGCGGTGCGCATGGCTCCGATCAAGGACATCCTGCCCCGGCATGCCGCCGTCGGCCCGGTCGACGCGTTCGCCGCCGAGATTCGCGAGCTGCACCGATTGGCCTGGACGTAGGCCCCGAAACATTCCTGCAAGTTTCTTTCCGGGATATGTCGAGCGCCGGTGATCGGCTCCGACCAACAGGTGACAACACAGTCACCCACTACCGAGGAGTTCGTCATGACCGCCACCGTCACCACCTTCCTTTGGTTCGAGAGCAACGCCGAGCAGGCCGCCGAGTTCTACGCCGCCACAGTGCCGGACTCCCGGGTCACCGACGTCACCCGCCTGCCCGACGGCTCCGCGTTCGTCGTGTCGCTCGAACTCGCCGGCCACAGCCTGACCTTGATGAACGGCGGCCCCGGGCACCCGCACTCGGACGCGGCGTCGATCCAGGTCGTCGTCGAGGGCCAAGCGGAGGTCGACCGGCTGTGGGACACGCTCACCGACGGCGGAGCGCCCGGTCCGTGCGGCTGGCTGACGGACCGGTACGGCGTCTCCTGGCAGGTCGTGCCGACGGCCTTGCAGGCGCTGATGGCCACGCCGAACCCGGCCCAAGCCGCCGCCACCGCCGTCGCACTCCGCACGATGACGAAAATCGACATCGCGGGCCTGCAGGCCGCCCACGACGCCGCCTGACCCGCAGACGCACCCCTCCTTGCCAAACGCACCGAGAATAGCCACCTGGAACCGGTGCGTTTGGCAAAAAGGGGTGCGTCTGTCACATACCCGACCGGTCGCCACTTACTGTGCTCGGCGACGATACTGGTGGACATGGTCGCGCCCCCGCCCGACAGGAACATCGAAAACGCGGACCGCTCGCTGGTACGTCAATGGTGGAACGACAGGCTCGACTACCGGGTCGTGGTCGCCACGCTGACGTCGTACGGAGCACTCGGCTGGGCGAAGCGGCTGTTGACGTTCGGCGGTGTCGTCATGGTCGCGGTGGCGTTGATCGCCATGCGCGCGCAGCACGGCTTGACCGGCGATCCGGGACCGGCGCAGGGGCTGCTGGAAGCGGGGCTGGCGGGCGTGTGGACGCTGCGCTGGTGGCTGCTGCCGTGGCCGCGCAAGGCGGAGTCGCTGTTGTGGGTCGTCGGCTTCGACCTCGACGCCGTGGCCAACGCCGTGCTGGTGCAGGACCGCGTCATCGGCGTCCTGGGTCTGGCGCTGATGGCGACGATGGGCGCGTACGTGGCGGTGTTCCACAGCCCCCGGGTGCTGGCCGCGCACATCGCGTGGTCGGTGCTCACCAGCGCGGTGCTGGCCACGGCCCTGGTCATGCGGGCCGCGGGAGCCGAGGATCCGGGCCGCGACGCCGCCGTCGGCGCGGCCATCGTCCTGGTCATGGTCGTCGTGATCGCAATGCCGCTGCTGCTGATGCAGTTCAGTGGTTGGGTCCTGCGCCGGGACGCGCTGTCGGACCCGCTGACACAGGTCCTGAACCGTCGCGGACTGGACACCTATCTGCCCGGGCACTTTCACCGCCACGAATGCGCCCGAGTCTATTTCGCGACCGTCGATCTGGACCAGTTCAAATCCATCAATGACGCCCACGGCCACCACGTGGGCGACGAGGCGCTCGTGCACACCGCACGCAGACTGCGGGAGACGGTCGAACCCGACGCGTTGGTCGCGCGCACCGGCGGCGAGGAGTTCGTCGTAGTGGGGTGCCTGCGCGAGGACGCGGCTGCCGTCGGCGAGCGCTTGCGCGCACAGGTGTCGGCCATCCCGGGTTTCCCGTTCACCATCACCGTCAGTGTCGGCATCGCCGCCATCGACACGCCGCGGCTGCTCGCCGACGACAGCCGCGAGCGGGATCGCGAACTGCTGCGCGCCTCGGACCTGGCGATGTATCAGGCGAAGAACCGAGGCGGCAACGCCGTCGTCGTCGCAGGACCGCCGTGAGCGTGCACCGCCGCAGTCCGAACGCGTCCCGCACTCGGACTGCGTGAATGACGGACGCGTACAGGTAAGGACTGGCCAGCAGCGTTATGCCACCGCGGTCAGCCGAGCGGACCGCAAACACCACGCCCTGGCCGGGTTGTCGCCGCCCGCCGTCGCCAGCTCGTAGCGCACCCCGGCCTTGGCAGCCGCGAAATCCAGTACGTCCAGCGATCCGGCGACCACGTCTGCGTAGATCCGCACGAGCAGCGACGGTACGGCCAGCCTGGCCCGTTCACCGCCCGCGATGCGGATCGCCTTCCACGCCGCCACCGTCGTCGCGCAATGTCGGCGCCGCCACGCCGGATGCAGGGTGGCGTCGTCGGTGAGCAGCCCGTGCCACACCCGCGCGCCGGTCCGGTCGGTCACGGCGAACGCCGCCGAATCGTCGTCGCCCGCGACCCACAGGTCCAGCAACAGCGCTTCGGAGCGACGCTCGATCATCGGACTGCTCATCGGTCCAACCTCCTGAAACAATTTGCGGTAGCCATTCGGGGTTCGATCCCGGTTCTGCGATGCAATCCATATAACCGACCGGTACGTTCTGCAGTCAAGCTATTCAGGTACCCCCTTCGGCGCTACCACTGGCCGGTGTCACCCAAATGGCCCGGTCGGCCCTGTTCGTCCGGAACCGGGATGCCGATGAATACGTACACATCGGCCACGGCATGCGGAACCCGATAAAACTGGGCATCCACGGTGACAATCTCGCCGGTGTCCGGTCGCCGCAGCCCGAGCAGCGGCTCCCGACGCGCATACGTCACGTGTCCGCCATTCCAGACATCCACGAAATCCGGCGAATCCGCGAGACTGTCCAACAATTGCTGCACACGCTCGGAACGCTCCGGGAAAGCCGCGACCACCGAGCGGAACATCGCCACGATGTAGGTCGCCTCGGAACGCCAGTCCGCGAATGCCCGCCGGGCCGCGGCCGACGTGAACATCCAGTGCAGGAGGTTGCCGTCGATGCGCAGCCCGGGCAGTGCGTCGAAGTAGGACCGGTTGCCCGCGAGCAGGTCCGTCGCACTGTTCATGTACGCCGCCATGGTCGGGCCGAAGTGTTCCAGCGTGGCCCGCATGTCGGCGGTGATCGGATCCGCTTCGTCGACAGGACCTCCGCTGCCGTCGTCCACCCCGGCCAGCGCGAAGGCGTAACACAGCGTCGTGGCGTCCATTCCCAACGCGGTCGCGAGGGCGCGCAGCATTTCCGCGGAGGGCCGCGATTTCTCGCCATTCTCGAGTTGCGCGAGGTAGGAAACACTCACGGATGCGGCTCGTGCGACTTGTTCGCGCGGCAGCCCGGCGCGGGTTCGTGTAGACCGGAGCAGAGCCGCAAGACTCGGCGGCGTCACCGACGTAATCGACGAGTCGGTCAAACCACTCCCTTTCTACCCGAACGCCCGGAACACCCCGGTCGGAATCGATTTCCAAGGCAAAGAATAACCGCGGCGACCGGCCCGGCAAGTCGGCAAATTTCCGTCCGCGGGCATTTCAAAAGTGGTCGGTTTATGGTGTGAACGGTTCGAGGACACCCCCAGCAGAAGGAGGCACGTTGATGCGGGCCGAAGAAAGCGCGGGAATGTCCGAGTCGGCAGCGGGAACGCCGGACGCCACGCGGTGGCCGACCGCCGAGTTTCCCTTGTCGACGGCGCAGCTGTCCTGGTGGGCGGCCCAACAGCTGGATCCGACCGTGCCGAACACCGTCGCGATGTACCTGGATGCGACCGGCCCGGTTCAGGTGGACGTGCTGCGCGACAGCGCCGCACAGGCCGCACGCGAACTGCAGTCGCCCCACGTCCGTTTTCGGCTCGCCCACGGCACGCCCGTCCAGTACCTGGCCCCGGACGCGTTCACCCCGATGACCTACCGCGACCTCACCGGCCGCCCCGACGCCGTCGCGACCGCCTTGGAATGGATGGAGCGCGACCACCGAACGCCGCTGAACCTGCTCACCGATCGCCTC
>JABFVX010000274.1 GCA_013362555.1 Mycobacteriaceae bacterium | reverse complement strand
GTGTTCATCTATTGTGATGGCGCTCGAACCTGCGGCGCCGCCCGATTTGCGAACTCATCAATTCTTGGATCCGGCAGGCGGCGTCCCCCGCCGGTACTGTCGAACCATTCAGGCGTGTGCAGGATCAGGCGACGTGCTCACCGAGCCACGCACGCAAGGCCGACAGATCGGCCATGACTGCCTCGGCGCCGGCCGCTGCGAGTTGATCGGTCGTGAACGGCCCGGTGGCGACACCGACATGGCCTCCGGACCGCGGCGAGCGCATCGTCGGCGCCCGGGCGATCGGTCGGTGACGTCACCGACCACGTTGAGTACCCGCGGCGCGGGCGGGTATCCCCTACCCGACCGTGCCCGCGACGAGAAGAGATGGCGATGTGACGTCGACGAAGGAGCCTGAATGACGACCGCGAACGAGGTAGGCGACCTGGCCCGAGACAAAGCGGTGACAGTGGCCGTCGCGGAATCGTTGACCGCGGGCAACGTCGCCGCGGCGTTGGGTGCTGCGCCAGATTCGGCGGAGTGGTTTCGTGGCGGGATCGTGGCGTATTCCACCGAGGTCAAGCATCAGTTGCTCGATGTGCCGGACATTCCGGTGGTCTCCGAGGCCGCCGCCATCGCCATGGCCACGAGTGTGCGAGCCATGATGGGCGCCGATGTCGCGGTCGCGGTCACCGGTGTCGGCGGCCCGGGACCGCAAGATGGTGAACCGGCAGGCTCGGTATGGTTTGCCGTCGCTACCGCGGATGGCGCTCGAGGCGTCTATCGCAGGTTCGACGGCGGACCGGCGCGGGTGGTGGATCGGTCGGTTCGTCATGCGCTGGAACTGTTGCTCGACGCGGTGCACTCGGCCGCCTAGCTGGTCGACCCGGGCTGGGTATGCCGCGGTCGTGGCCATCCACGGCGCGATGCCGCAACCACGTCAGCTGAGCCTGGTCCAGAAACGCAGTTCGCGGCATTGGACCAGAAACCCGGACGCCGAACCATCCGCCTCCGCGAGATCGATCATGCCCGAGTCGAGTTCGCTGCTGATCCCTGCAGCGGCGAAAAGGCGTTCGGCCTGCCGGTACGCGATGAACTTGCCGTGGGCATGGGCGTCGCTGATGAACTCCCGCGCTCCAGAGATCGCGGCGAGGTCGGGAGCGGCCTCGTCCGTGGTCAGCACAGCTATGGCGTCGTAGAGCACCGATGGTGCGCCGTCGATGGTTTGATCGGCTCCGATACGGCTGCCGTCGTCGGCCACGACCCCGCCGATCTTTTCAGCACTGATTTCGACAAGGGTGTTTTCGTTGACGGCCGCCTCACGAAGCGCGGTTAGCAGGCTCGACTCGACACCATCGGTGACGAGCACGCCGATTTTGCGGCCCGCGAAGTTCGTCGGGCCGTTGGCCAGGATGCTCAACGCGGGTGACGCGACCAGGTCTGTGATCGGCTCGCGTGCGGGTAGTGCCGGCTCGGGCATCTCCACGAGCCCGAGTCCGCCCCCGACGGCTGCGGCCAGCTGCTCGTCGACGTTGCGTAGCGCGGCCACGATTCGAGAGCGGATCTCCGGACGCTCGCATTTGCTGAGTTCGAAAACGAACGCATCGATGACGTGCCGGCGTTCGATGGATGTCTGGCTCACGAAGAATTGTCGGGCTTGGCTGTAATGGTCGGCGAAGCTGTCCGGGCGCATCCGGCATTTGGGTCCGGAGTTGGCGCCGGGCACCGTGTGGAATCCCGCGGTCGGGTCTTCTCGGGGACCCTTGATCTCGTCGGGCCAGGAGTTGGGTTCGTAGTTGACTCGCGTCGTCGGGTTGGCAGTCGCCATGTGGCCGTCCTGCTGGAACGTCGCGTACGGGCATCTCGGGGCGTTGACCGGCAGTTGGGTGAAGTTGGGGCCGCCGAGCCGTTTGAGCTGGGTGTCGAGATAAGAGAAGTTGCGGCCCTGTAGTAGCGGGTCGTCGGTGAAGTCGATGCCGGGAATGATGTTCTGCGTGCAGAACGCGACCTGCTCGGTTTCGGCGAAGAAGTTGTCCACCACCCGGTCGAGCACCAGCCTGCCGACCCGGCGGATCGGAACATCTTCCTCCGCGATGAGTTTGGTGGGATCGAGGATGTCGAAGGCGAACTTGTCGGCGAATTCCGCGTCGAACAACTGCATCCCGAGTTCCCATTCCGGGAAGTCGCCGGACACGATGGCGTCCCACAGATCGCGGCGGTGAAAGTCCGGGTCGGCTCCGTTGATCTTGACGGCCTCGTTCCAGAGGACCGACTGCAGTCCTTGCTTCGGCTTCCAGTGGAACTTCACGAACGTCGCGCGCCCCTCGGCGTTCACGAGCCGGAAAGTGTGGACGCCGAAGCCCTCCATAAACCGATACGAGCGAGGGATGGCACGATCAGACATGATCCACATCAACATGTGTGTGGATTCCGGCGTCAGGGACACGAAGTCCCAGAAATTGTCGTGTGCGGTTTGGGCCTGCGGGAAGCCCCGGTCGGGCTCAGCTTTCGCCGCGTGGATCACATCGGGAAACTTGATGGCATCCTGGATGAAGAAGACCGGGATATTGTTCCCAACCAGGTCCCAGTTGCCTTCGCGGGTGTACATTTTCACCGCGAATCCACGGACGTCTCGGGCGAGGTCGAACGAACCCTGGCTGCCCGCCACGGTGGAGAATCGGACGAACGCCGCCGTCCGCCTGCCGGCCTCCTGGAACGGGTCGGCGCATGTCAGATCGGTCAACGGCTCGTAATTCTCGAAATAGCCGTGGGCACCGTATCCGCGGGCGTGCACCACTCGCTCCGGGATCCGCTCGTGGTCGAAATGAAAGATCTTCTCGCGGAAGTGGGAGTCTTCCAGGAGCGCAGGGCCGCGGGGGCCCGCGCGGAGTGTGTTCTGATCATCGGCGACGACCGCCCCCTGTTGGGTGGTCAGCCGCGTATCGTCTCCGGTCGCGCGTTGGTGTGTTTCGCCGCCGTTTCCCCGCCGGCCCGCAGTGTCGTCATCCATTGCGCCAATTCCTCCTGGGTAGGCCGGGATTGATCCGACATCGGAGCAGGTACCCGTCCGGTCGGCGGGCAAACACCGCGCCATCCGTCGCAGGTGACATTTCCTTGCCTCGGGTCGGCGCTCCCGGATTCTCGAGCCGCGCCGGCCATGGACCGTGCTCAGGGAACGAAGGTGAACGGATCGGCTGCGGTGAACCGGTCGGTGACGTCACCGACCAGGTCGTCGGACGACAGGTCGAGGCGGAGGCAGCGGCCATGGTCGAGCCGGTCGGGATGCACCCACACGATATCGGGCGAAAAGGACGATTCGAAGGCGTAGACACGGTCGGACAGATCGAGCATTGTGCGCCACAGGGTGCTGGAGATATCCGGTCGCGCCGGATCCCCGGTTCCGAACGGCTGGGCCGCGTTGCGCATCACCGACAACAGAGCAGCGTAGGCCCGCTTTTTGGTGTCCGCCTTGGGAAGTCGGGCCGAGTAGTAGGAGGCGCGGACGAACCTGTCAGCTGCCTGAGTCGTGCCGGGCAACTGCTCGGCGCCACCGAAGCCTTCGTAGCGCTTCAGATGGGCCAGTTGTTCTTCGAACGGCGGCGAGTTCGTCATCACCGTGTAGTTCCGGTCGTGGTGGACCCGCGGCGTGCCGTCGACGTACTCGAGGACAACCGAATCGCCGCTTCGGTCTTCGAACGCCAGGTGGATCGTCGATGTCTCACCCTGAGCGTATGTCGGTCGAACCTGAACAGGACGGCGAGACAGATCGCCAACCACCTCATCGACGGTGGCGAAGCAATCGAGGAAGTACTGCATCCACAGTGAAGCCGAGAGTGCCGGGAGCGCCGGAGTCCGCGGCCCGAAGTCCGAATCGGCCAGCCAGAGCACGTGACCGCCCAGCCCGGCTTCGTTCAGCCCGTCGGCTGTCGTGATGTTCCAGGGGCTGGCGACAAGACTTCCGTAGCTCGCGGTCCACCTGAGCGGGTTGGAGTCGTCAGGCATCCCGACACGGTCCGTGCCCCGTGGCAGCACCCACAGATCGGTCGGCATATCGGACTTCCAGTCCATATTCCGGCCGACGAGCATTCCCTGTCCGCTTTCGGTCCACAGCAATCGGGTGCACACACCGATCAGTCTGGATCAGATCCGCCCCTGCCGCCACAGGATGACGGCCAGGGCCGTGGCGGCAGCCCGGCAGCGGCGCTCTAAGGGCGGCGGTGCGAGGCGATCGCGCGCCGATAACGGTCGGCGAGGACGTCCAGCGCCTGGACGAGCTCGGGTCCCTCGTCGACGTCGAAGTCGGCGCCAAGCAGGCCGAGGTACAGCGCGAGCATCTCGGGGTGGTCGGAGCCGGGTCGAAACGCACAGCGGTCGGCGCCGAGTTCCTCGACGTCCACCGGTATCGGCAGCCGCCCGCGCACGTAGTCGGCGGGGGCGTGCACGATGATTCGGGCTCGATAGCGCCATGTCGACTCGCCGATCGCCTTGATCAAGCGAGCGGTGATCTGATCGTCGGGCGGGAGTTCCCGCGGTGCGAAGCGCGGGCCGGTCGGGATGGCCGGGGTGATCCGGTCGACGCGGAAGGTGCGCCAGTCATCTCGGTCCAGATCCCAGGCGAACAGGTACCAGCGTTGTCGATGGCTGATGAGGCGATACGGTTCGACCGATCGGCGGGTCTGTGCGCCGTCGTTGGCGCGGTAGTCGAATCGAAGCCGATCGGCATCGCGGCAGCACGAGGCGAGCGCGGTCAGCGTTTCCGGATCGACCAACGGCCCCCGGGTCGGCGTACGCAGCGTGTGTGAGCCGATTCCCTTCACGCGGTGGCGGAGCCGCGACGGCAGAATCTGCTCGAGCTTGCCCAGCGCGCGCAGCGACGCCTCTTCGACTCCGGCGATCGCGGTGGTTGCGACCGTCCGCAGTCCCACGACGACTGCCACGGCTTCGGTGTCGTCGAGCAGCAGCGGCGGTAGTGCGCTGCCCGCGCCGAGTCGATACCCGCCGTCGACGCCGGGGCGGGCCTCGACCGGATAGCCGAGTCCACGCAACCGGTCTATGTCATTGCGGATCGTGCGGGTGGTGACGTCGAGCCTGCGTGCGAGTTCGGCGCCGCTCCAATAGGGCCGTGCCTGAAGCAGCGACAGCATCCGCAACAGTCTGGCGGAGGTTTCCAACATCTTTTGATGATAGGAAGAATTGAGGAACGAATCTTTCCGCATTGTTTCGTAGCGTTGCCCTCATCAAGTTCGAACAGCGATTGGAGCAAAGATGAGCACCGAGATTCAGCCGTTCCGCATCAACGTCCCCGCGGCCGAGCTCGCCCACCTGCAGGACCGCCTCGCGAACGCCCGCTGGGCCGCCACTGTGCCGGGCGTCGGATGGGAGCGCGGCATCCCGCTCGCGGACCTGCGGGAGCTCGCTGACTACTGGCGTATCGAGTTCGACTGGCGGGCAATGGAAGCGGAACTGAATCGGTTCGATCAGTTCACCACCGAGATCGACGGTCAGCGCATCCATTTCCTGCATGTGCGTTCCAGCAAGCCGGACGCCACGCCGTTGCTCATGTCGCACGGGTTTCCGAGTTCGGTGGCCGAATTCCTGCATCTGATCGAGCCGTTGACGAATCCGGCCGAAGGGCCGGCGTTCCACCTGGTGGTGCCGTCGTTGCCCGGCTACGGGTTCTCCACACCGCTCGCGGCGCCGGGCTGGTCGATGAGTCGCACGGCTCGGGCGTGGATCACGCTGATGGATAGGCTCGGCTACCAGCGCTATGGCGTCCACGGCGGTGACGTCGGCGGCGGAATCTCCGGTTTGGTCGCGGGATTCGCGCCCGACAACGTGATCGGCCTGCACGTCGTCACCGATCCGATGACCGCGGCGAATGTCGCGACTTTCCTGCCGGGCATGGCCGATCGGCTCGATGCCGACAACCAGGTCGACAAACTGATCCTGGAGCGAATGCAGGCGTTCACCTCGGAGGGCTCCGGTTACCTGGCTATCCAGAACAGCCGTCCGCAAACCATTGGCTACGGCTTGGTGGATTCGCCGCTGCTGCAACTGGCTTGGATCGCGGAGAAGTTCGAGAACTGGACCGATCTGCCGATCGATCGCGATCAGTTGCTGGCCACCGTGAGCTTGTACTGGTTCACCGGGTCCGGCGTGAGCGCGGCGCACACCCTTTACGAGCAGGCTCATTCGTCCGATTGGGGCGCTCCGGCTGCGGTGCCGCACGGCTTCGCGGTGTTCGGCGCCGACGAGACCGTGCGAAAGCTGGTACCCGCCCCGGCGGACGCGCACTGGACCGAGTTCGAGCGAGGGCTGCACTTTCCGGCAATGGAAGCCCCGATGGAACTGGTAGGCGACCTGCGGGCGTTCTTCGGGAATCTGCGCTGATATCCGACGTCGTGAGCGAGCGTGGCCTGAACCGGGCCGCGCTCGCTCGCCAGTGTCTGCGCAACCGGACACCGGCTGGCGCGGTCGAACACCTGGCGGGCACGCAACTCCCTGAGGCCACGATTTGTGCACGGCGCTGTGCTGGGCCGACAACGCGCGGGACTGGCTACTCTCGAACGGTGACTCGCTATGCGATCGACGCTCCCACTCTGCTGCACATAGTCGACGTCGGGCTTGTCGTCGCTCGAGGCCACCAGATGGTTGCGCCGAACTCCATCAGATCGGAGGCGCTGCAACTCCTGCTGGGTGAGGTTCAGGCGGGCGGGCGGACCGAAGAAGGTGCTCTGGCGGCGCACGAGCGCATGACCCGGATCAAGATGCGGCTGCTCGGCGACCGGGTGTCCCGCAGCACTGCATGGCGACTCGCTCGGCAGCACAATTGGCAAAGCCTCAGGGATGCCGAGTACCTTGCGGTCGCGAAACTGCAGGCCGACGCGTTGGTGACAGTCGATCCCAGCCTCGCGGCCGCGGCCCGCGGGATCGTCCCGGTAGCCGCAATCGACAGTTTGCTCGCTCCGGCATAGCGGCTGCCGCTCGACGTGCATGTCTTTGCCGAAGCTCGATACCGCGCCCTGATCGATACCGACGAAGTACACGATGTGCGGCGAGCCGGCTGTGCTACAACAAGGTGTGCTCGGAGTCGCGGCGGACGTGAGTCAGATCCTCGGGTTGCTTCTCACCGCTGCGACGCTGTACGCCACGATCTACCCCGACCGCTCCCGTCGGATCGCACCGGAGGCTGCTGCCGCACTGAAGAGGTGGCGGGAGTCGGTCGATTCGGTGGTTCGCCGCGTCTTGGGCTCCGTCTATGACAATGTCGTCCCTATTGTCGGGGTGGCGCTGTCGATTGGGCTCGTAGTCGTTCTGGTGGTAGTTGGTCTCCACACCAGCGAGTCGCCTGGAACACGCGGCGAGATCGCCGGCGACATTCGCAATTTCACGGCTCCGCTGGCGGCGACCATTATCAACGTGATCGGCATGGGCTACTTGTTCGGTAAGGATGACAGGAACCGAAGGTCCTTCGCCGGGTGGCTTGGCAGCTTCGTGTTCGCGATGCTCATTTTCGTCCTCATCAAGTGGGGCGACGTTGTCCTCGAGGATCTCGGTGCCCTCTTCCGCCATTGGGCGCCGTGACAACCGACGCGGCGAGATTCAGCAGCTACTGGGTCGTTCAGAGTCTGCGCGAGATGAGCATGATGTATTCGCAGGGAGCGTTCGTTCGGTTGGCGAAGCCGTGGTCCGCGTCGGCCTGGAAGTACACCGAGTCGCCCGCGTTCAGGATCTCGCTGACCCCGCCGATCGCGACGGTGAGGGTGCCTTCGAGCACCACGAGTTGTTTCTCGGTACCCGGTGGATACGCGGGCAACAGTCCGGTGGAGACCTGCGCGGGGAGATAGTGGACAACCATCTCGCCGCCTCCCACACCTGGGGCCGCTGACACCATGTGCCGCTCGAAGCCGGTTTCCGGGTCGCGGAATACTGGACGATCACTCTTGCGCAGGACGGCGGCCACACCGGACGCGGGAGAATCCGGTCCGCCGATCAGATCCGAAAGCGACGCGTTGAGTGCGTGGGCGATCCTGGACGCGACGCCGATCGTCGGGCTCTTCTCACCGCGTTCGACCTTGGACAGCATCGCCCGGCTGACCGACGACTGCGTGGACAACTGCTCCAGTGTCAGCCCCGCTTCCTCGCGGCGCCGACGCACGTTCGCGCCGAACGCGCCGGCCAGGTCGTCACCGTGCGGTGGCACTGCCACGCTTGCGTCTTGGTCAACCACCAGCGCTCCTCGATCGATGGGCAAAAGTGTCGCTGCAGCCTAGAATTCTTCTAAAGTAGAAGCTACTCTCCTTTTGAAGAGGCGTGGGATGCGCCGACAGGTTGGAGGGTTCCATGCGTTTGATCTCGAGCGGCCGGCACCACGCCACGTTCGAATTCGGCGATCTGCGGGTGATCTCGTTGCGAGACGGGTACATCGACATGCCGCCGACCCGGCTCCGTGACGAGGACGGGCGTGCGCTCCCCGTGCTGCCGCCCGTCGTACCGCTGGTCGGCGACAACTTGCGGCTGTCGGTCAATGCCTTCTTCGTCACCGACGGCACGCGGTCGGTGCTCATCGACACCGGCGCGTCCAACAATTGGCACGACCCCACGATGGGATTGATCTACGACGCGCTCGACGAAGCGGGAATCGATCGCGCGAAGGTCACCGACGTGGCGATCACCCATCGGCACGAAGATCACGTGAGCGGCCTGATCGCGCCGGACGGTTCGGAGGCGTTCCCCGAACTCGAGCGCGTGTGGATGGGCGCGGGCGACACCTCCGTGTTCACGGGGCGGCTCGAGCCGATCCGCGACCGGGTCGTATCCGTATCCGGGCCGGTCGCGATCAACGACTGGACCACCGCGATCCCGACACCGGGTCACACACCCGGGCACACCGTGTATGACGTCAGTTGCGGCACCGGCCACCTCCTCGTCTGGGGCGACACCGTGCACGTTCCCACACTCCAATTCGATCAGCCGAACGTGTCCTGGGAGCTCGACGGCAACCAAGCCCAAGCCCGCGCCGCCCGAGCTGCCCTCCTCGAGCAACTCGCCCAACCACACCATTTCGTGGCCGGAGCCCATCTCGACTCACCCGGCATCGCCCGAATAGCCCGTTCCGGCAACGGTTATGCGCTGGAATACCTCGCACCACCGATCGGCTGATGGAGCCTGTCCACACACCCATGACGTTCGCTGAGCGCATCCCATGGGTCATTCAGGACAGTCATTTCCGGCGGGTGAGGATTACGCGGTCGACGACGCGCTCCGGCCGGCCGGGCGGAATGAAGGAGATTTCGAGTACGGTGCGGTCTTTCGACTCCAAGCGGATCCGGGTGCGCATGGGGATCGTCCTGCCGACGAACTCGGGGCCGAGGACGCCCGGGTCGGTGAACTCGCCGAGCATCGAAATATCACCTGAACCGCCGCTCTTGGGAATACCTTTGTAGGACATGGTCATCGGAGTGACGCTGTCGACTGTGCTCCACTCGAACCGGTCGTCGGTCGGTGAGTAGCCGAGCAGGCCCATCCGGTAGTACGGCGTGCCGCCGTGGTCGCCGCCGACCTCCTCTTGGAGGAAGTTGTTGCCGGTCTTGGCAATCCACCGCCAGCGCGACACCATCCCGTCCGAGACCAGCGGCTTGTCCGCCGTGCCGCCCGCGACATAGGTCTCTTTGTGCACCGACCACTCGCCGACGAGTTGGTCCAGCCTGCGGTGCCCGGCATCAGCATGGGCAGGCAGCGGGTCGGGCGACGAGACCGTCACAGCTGCCGCGTCGTTCTCCGCGTCACCGGACCCGCAGCCGGAAAGGACAAGCGCCAGCAATGTCGCGGCTACCGCCACCGAACTTCGTCGACTCGCCATGCCGGCCAGCCTAATACGCCCTGTCGGCTGGAACGCACTGACATGACTCCGGCGCACCCGCTGCGGCACGGACGCTCGCAACCGACGCGCCCTCAGCCGCAGACGAAATAACGCAGCCACAGGTACGGCGCGGCCAGAGCGATCGTGAGGGCAGTGACCACCGCGCCCTTGCGGGTGAATTCCCAGAACGAAATCGGCGACCCCGACCGGGCGGCGATGCCGAGCATGACCACGTTCGCGCTCGCACCGACCGCGGTGAGGTTGCCGCCGAAATCCGCGCCCATCGCCAGCGACCACCACAGGGCCTGGCCATGCGTGTCGCCGCCGATGTCGACCGACAGGTCCGCGACCAGCGGGCTCATCGTCGCCACATACGGGATGTTGTCGATGATCCCGGACAGCAGCGCGGATACCCCGAGGATCAGCATCACCGCCGTGAGCGCGCTGCCGTCGGTCGCATCCGCCGCCAACCTCGCGAGAGTCCCGACGACCCCGGTCTTCACCAACGCGCCCACCATGACGAACAACCCGGCGAAAAACAGCAGCGTCTCCCACTCCACTGCCGCCAGGTAGTCGCTTTCCGACAGCTCGGACGCCAACACCAGCACTCCGGCCCCCAGCAGCGCCGCTACCGCCGGATCGACATGAGTGAGCGAGTGGCTGACGAACGCCGCCAACACCGCCGCCAACACCAGCGCCGACTTGGCCAGCAGAACTCGGTCCCGGATCGCCTCACCCTCGTTGAGGGTCATCACCTCCGCCACCCGCACGGGCTCCACCGTGAACGAACCACGGAACAACCACGGCAGCAACAACATGAACGCCAGCAGCTCAACGAGGACGATTGGTGCCATGTGGACCAGGAAGACGTTGAACGACAGCCCGGCCCGGCTGGCGATGATGATGTTGGGCGGGTCGCCGATCAATGTCGCCGCACCGCCGATGTTCGACGCCAACACCTCGGCGATCAGAAACGGCGCAGGCCGAATGTCGAGCCGATCGCACACCAGCAAGGTCACCGGCGCTATCAGCAGCACCGTGGTGACATTGTCCAGCAGCGCCGACGCGGCGGCGGTGATCACCGTCAACAGGAGCAGTATCCGCAGCGGGGAGCCCTTGGCGCGTTTGACTGCCCAGATCGCCGCGTACTCGAATATCCCGGTCTGTTTCAACACGCCGACGATGATCATCATCCCGAACAGCAGCAGGATGACATTCCAATCGATCCCAGTGTCCTGGGAGAAGAACGCCTCGGACGAACCGAGAACCCCCAACGCCAGCACGACCGCGGCGCCGGCCAGCGCCGCCTTGGTTTTGTGGATGCGTTCGGTCGCGATCAACAGATACGCCACGACGAACACCGCGACCGAGACGCCGGCGCTCACCGCACCGCCCACCCGATCACTCGGGCGCCAACGCCACCTGAAGCAGCCGGGACGCGGTAATAACGCCCAACATCCGCCCGCGCTCGACCACCGCGACCAAGGGACAGCGGTTGCGCGCCATCAACGCGGCCACCTCGACCACCGTGTCGTCGCCACGCACCACCGGCGGTTCGGCAGGCTTGTCGCGCGGCAACAGATCGCGCACCGTCTTGCCCGCCAACTTGTCCGCGACACGGTCGGCCATCGACTCGGTCAACACCCCCGCCAATGACGGGTCGTCCAGCACGTATCCGGGCACCAGGAACCGCACCACCTGCGACGCAGGCAACACCGCCGTGGGCGCCGCACCGCTGTCGGTGACCACGATTCCCGGCAAACGATGCTCGGCCAACAAGCGCACCGCATCCAATGCACCGGACTCGCAGCTCACCGCCGGATAGTCCTCGGCGATCTCGTCCGCCCGCATATCGCCACCATACGACGTCCGCGTCCCGAGGACCGACTCCACCGCAACGCACGCGCGTGATCGTGAGCACCATGACTTCCCGTCACTCGATCGGACCCGACCATGGTCCTGGTCAGGCTGCCGACCAGACTTCCCGGCGCTCCACCTGTAAAGATGCCGTAAAGACCCAGGCCGGCGCAAGTCGGGCAACGTTCACACAGCGCTCGCTTTACACCCGAAGTGCGTGCTGCGGTTGTTAATACGCACTTCGGGTGTAAAGCGGACGTCTCGATGCATACAGGCTCTGTCAGGCCATAACCTTGCCAGGCTGCACAACGGGATAGATGTCTCAATTCTCAGCGGCAATTATGGCGTGTCATCGGCTCGTCGACGTGAGGCCGTTATCGGTCGAGCGCGGGCGAGCAGGTCCCGCACGGACCATGGTCGGGCGTAGGCGTGTCCGACGATTATGGTTAGCGCGAGCACCAGCATGATCGGGTCCTGGGTAATCAGTTGGTCCGAACTCCAGTACGTGGCCAGCAGGATGACCGAACCGACGGCCGCCCACAAGCTGAATATCCCGAGTATCAGCGCCATGCCGATCACGAGTTCGGTCAGGGGTGTCAGTATTCCCGCCACTGCCGCGGCCGGTCGAAGCAGATGCTGGGCGAAGATTCGAAAGTAGTCGGGCACACGACTATTCGATGCGGCCCCGGTGACGATCAACAGAATGTCAGCCGACCCGAAGTGCGCCCGGAACTTGACGAATGCCTCGTGCAACCACAGCACAGCCGCGGCGACCCGAGCCGCGCCGACAAGGATCGACGCGGCTCGGGTAGTCCGCTGGGTGGTGGCCATCAGCGCAGCGAGGCGGCGCCGAAGACCGCCTTGGCCTTGTCGCAGTGGATGACGACCATGTGGTAGTCCCTCGCGTGTATCCCGTTCAGCGCGAAGGTCTGTGATACGACGTTGTGCTTGATCGCGCCGATCTCCCGGCCCGCCGCGACATCGGATTCACTGGCGCCATTGGTCAGGTAGATGTGCAGGTCCGGTCCTTCGTCGGACGAGAAGTTCGCCAACGTCACACCCATGTTGCCGACTGTGGCGTCGCCCGCGACATGTTTGCCATTGAGCCCGCCGAACCGGCCGGTGGCCATCGCGGTCATGCCGGAGTCCGCCACAGTGGGGCTCGCCATCGCTGGGGACGACATCGCCGGGGATGACATGGCCGGCTGACTGGGTGACTCGCTGGTGCCACATGCGGTGAGGGCGGCGGCGGCAACCACCGCAGCTGCGGCAACAATCGGCTTGATGCGCACTGAACACTCCTTGTCTGGTGTTGGTGTCAGGATGAACATCCCGACGTCCACGACGCTAGGAAGCCGACCGGCGCCGATGACCAGATATTTCAGAACCGTAAGAAACCCGGTCGCCCGCGGCGCGGGTGAATACCCTCACGACCACGATGAGACGAGGTGAAAATGCACCAAGCCGACGAAGGTAGCGGAACAACGGTCATGGTGGTCGAAGACGACCGCGCCGTGCGCAGCGCGGTAGCGGCGTTTCTGCGTGCCCGTGGCTATCTCGTCGCCGACTTCAGCGACGGCGAGACCGCGGATGCCGCACTCCGCAATACCACGCCGGACGTGCTGATATTGGACCGGATGCTGCCGGGTTTGGGAGGCGATGACCTGCTGCGCGCGCTGCGGAAAAATTCGGCCGTGCCGGTGATCATGCTGACCGCGCTCGGTTCGACCGGGCACCGCATCGACGGACTCGAACTCGGCGCGGACGACTATCTGGTCAAGCCGTTCGCCCTACGGGAGCTTCAGCTTCGAATCGAGTCGGTGTTGCGGCGCAGGCGCGCCCAACAGTCGCCTCTTGCGCCGTTCGCCGTCGGCCGCTTCCGCATCGATCCCACGCTGCACCGGATCGCCTGCGACGGTAGTGAAATCACCTTGAGCGGACGCGAGTACGAGCTCTTGCTGTTCTTGCTCAAAAACCCCGATCGGGTGCTGTCGCGGACCGACATCCTGCGCGCCGTGTGGGGATGGAACGAGGGCGACGCATCCACGGTCACCGTGCACGTGCGCCGGCTGCGCGAGAAAATCGAGCACGATCCGCGCGAGCCCGCGTACCTGCACACCGAGTGGGGCGTGGGTTACCGGTTCACGCCGTCGGGAGGCGGTAGGCGTGCTGTCCTGGGCTGATCTCGTCGTGATCGCGACAACGGCACTGGTGGTCACTGCGCTGGTCACCGGGTGTGCGGTCGCCGCCTTACACGCCAACCGTCGCGGTGGCATCGGGTCGCAATTGGCAATTGTCGTGGCGAGCGCAATTTTGTCGGTCGTCGGGTCGACCGTCGCCGTCTCGGTGGAAATGTACCTCTCCACGCACGACCTCGAGGTGCTGGG
>JABFVX010000220.1 GCA_013362555.1 Mycobacteriaceae bacterium | reverse complement strand
CCGCCGCTTCCTTGGCCGCTTCGAGGACCGCAGCGGGCTCGTCGTCGGTGAAGTGGAAGGTGGTGTCCGAGAGGGTGAACGAGGGGCGCAGGTGGTGGGTCATCACGAACACCGGCGTGTGGAACGGCGGCTCGTCACCCCACCAGCCCTGCCAGTCCAGGTTCTCCCACGGGCCGCGGTGGGGGCTGAACTTGTTGGCGCCCATGATCTCCGCGCCGATGTTGTTGTGGAAGTCGCGGGCGAAGTAGTCGTCCAGGCCGCGGGTCCCGCCGCCGTCGGTGCGGCCGGGCCAGCTCGCTGTGGGGAAGACCCAGGACATCAGCTCCGCAGGGTCGGCGTGCCCGAACGGCCGCTCGAGACTCTGGCCCTCACCAGCGCCGAACCCGTCCAGCGAGACGGTGAAGTTCTGAACTCTGAGCAGCTGACTCATGCGGTTGACCTTCCCTGGTGACTGTCATCGATGCTGATAAGACCTCGCCCGCCCCGCGGATTCATCGCCGGATCGAACCTGACCGTTGTGTCTCGCGTCACTTTTGAAGTGAATCGTATCTCCTTGGGCTGGTTCCCGGTCTTGATGCGCCAGTGAAATGAGCACATAAGTGTAATGTGACCTAAGCCATATAAAATGTTAAGGATCTTGTCTGTGAGGCGGGTCCCTCGGCTGCAGGCCTGGTAGCGGGGCCGGTGGGTGATCAAACCGGGATCATCGTGACTTGTCGGTTCCTGAGCGACACTGCGCGACTGGCCATTATGTCTAGTTTCGGAGAGTGAACAAACTATTGACGGAGTGTGGTGGGAGCGGATAGATTCTGCTCCAGCTCGGTCAGGAGCCCACTCCGGACCGTAGACAGTGGATCCGTCCCCCCACACGGTTCCGCTGGTTGAACCCACCCCCGCTCACCCCATGAGCCTTGACCCCCGGAGCCCCCTCCATGCCCCGTTCCCGTTCGGGCAGCCACTGGCTGCGCCGACTCGTTGTCCCTGCCCTACTCGCCGGACTGTTTCTCGTAGTTCCCGTTGCCGCCCAAGCCCAGTCATGCGCAACCAGTGTCTCGGGCATGTCAGGCGGTGGAGCGGACTTTGACGGTGACGGCAAGGTCGACCTCGCGATCGGAGACCCGGACGCTGCGGTGTCAGGCCAGGCGCGGGCAGGGCGTGTGCACATCGCGTACGGCGACGGCGAGACGCGGACAATCTCCGCAAACGACCTCCCCGACAACGACAATGCTGCTGGAGAGCGCTTCGGGTTTTCGATGGACACCGTCGACTGGAACGATGACGGCTGCACAGACCTGTTCATTGGGGCTCCGTTCGAGAACTGGTCGAACAACACCCTCCCCGACGCCGGTGTCGTGGTTTTCATTCCCGGCTCGCCTGCCGGGCTCGATGTATCCCTGGCGAAGAACTGGTCATCGGCGATACACGGCGCCGATTCGAGCAAAGCCAACACGCGCTTCGGATGGGACCTGGCTGCGGGGCTCGATGCCGCAGGTGAACCGTATCTGGTGGTCGGCATGCCCGGCAGGGACACCACCACCGCTACCGGGGAGACGCTCGTCGACATCGGTTCCGTGATCTACATCCGTGCGACGGCGGCCAAGATGTTCAACCAGAACTCGGCCTCCTTTTCCGATTCCTTCGAACCCGGAGACATGTTCGGGTACTCGGTAGCGGCGTCTGAGTCCGGATTCGCGGTCGGAGTGCCCGGGGAGTCAGCCGAGTTCGCAACCGGGACGATCCGCAAGACGGGGACGGTGTTCCTGGTCGGGCACAACGATGCCAACACGACACCCACCCAGATCGCCGCTTGGGGCCAGGGATCCCCGGACGTCAATGACCATTACGAAGACAGCGACATGTACGGCTACTCGCTCGACATGGTCGACTACATCTCGACCGGCGGCGGCGCCTCCAGGATGATGATCGCTGTCGGTGCCCCCGGCGAGGCGATCGGTTCCCGGACCTCCGCCGGCCTGTCCATGGTCATGTGGTCCCCGGGTACTGGCATCACCGAATACCGGTACCTCCGCCAAGACGCAGACGGGAGCGCCGCTGACGATGCTGAGCGCGGTGACGCCTTCGGCGCGGCTGTGGCGATGGTCAATCGCACTCCCGGCCAGATCACCTCGGTCAACACGTTGCTGCTGACCGTAGGAGTTCCGGGTGAGGACGCCGACGGGCGCTATGAGGTCGGCCAAGCGCAGCTGTTCTCCATGACCGAGGACGCAGCCCAAGAGAACAATCTGGTCCGCGAGAAGTTGCCCACCACTTCCTTCACCCCTGCTGATGGAGCCACGATCGGCCGCGTTCTCCACGCGACCAAGGCCCAGCTCTTCGTCACCGCAAAAGGTGCGACAGGACCCGCCGTCTACGGCATCCCCTGGGACAATCTCGTCGCCGGAGGCACCGCCGCTGTGAAGGCTTATACACCCGCAACCTTCGGGTTGACGAACTCGGATGTCGTCTCGTTTGGAGCGTCGCTGGCATGAAAGACGACAACACGACCATGGCTGTACCCAACGCGTCTTCCACCCGAACGGCCTCGCGGCTCGGGAAGCTGATGGTGCGAGGTACCGTCCGGTCGACAGTGCTCTTGATGATCGCAGCGATCGGACTGCTCAGCGCCTCAGCTCCAGTTGCCGCCCAGGCATGCCAGGCGGGCGCGACTTCAGACTTCGACGGCGATGGCCTCAGCGATCTGGCGATCGGCGACCCGGATGCGACGGTCAGTGGCCAGGCACGCTCAGGACGAGTGTCCATCGCCTACGCCGACCAGGCCACACAGAAGATCTTGCAGGCACAGATTCCAGGTAACGACAACGGCGCCGGTGACCGGTTCGGGCACGCCATGGCCTCGACCGACTGGAACAAGGACGGCTGCTCCGACTTGGTAGTCGGTATGCCCTACGAGACGTCGAGTGCCGGCGCGGGCGCTGCCGGTGCGGTTGTGCTCATCCCCGGGTCGACCGCGGGCCTGGTCCCGTCGCAAGCGACGTTCTGGACCCAGGAAGCCCTCGACCTCGGCGCAAGTGAGGCCCAGGACCGGTTCGGGTTCTCGATCGCGGCCGGCACGTCGAGCGGCGGAAAGCCGTTCATCGTGGCGGGCAACCCTGGTGAGTCGATCGGAACCATCACCAATACCGGAGCGATCGGATATATCACCCCGTCTTTCGTGGTCGGCTTTCACCAGGATTCCGCTGGCGTACCGGGAGTGGCCGAACCTGGTGACTTGTTCGGATACTCGGTTGCTGCGTCGCCGAGCGGGTTCGTCGTCGGCACGCCCGCAGAAGCGATTGGCACCCTGCCCTACGCGGGTTCGGTGGTGATGTACGGACATCCGGCAAGCAAAGTAATTCCGACCGCAGTCGGCGGGGCCGATCAAGACTCGGACGGCGTCTCGGGTACGGCCGAGGCGGGCGACCTCATGGGAGCCGAAATCGCGATGGCCGACTACACCGATAGTTCCGGCACCTCCACGCTGGTGGTTGTGGGTGCACCTGGCGAGGACGGCGACAACGGCTGGGTGCTCGAGTTCGATGCGGACGGGTCCTTCACGCAGCGGCGGACCTTCTCCCAAGTGACTGCAGGCGACCTCGAGGGAAATGAGCGCGGCGACGCTTGGGGCGGTGCCTTGAGCGTAGTCAACAGGGCACCCGGTGCCGCTGCGACTTGGGACAAGTTGCTGGTGGTCGGCGGTGCACCTGGTGAGGACAAGACCGGTGCGGGCCTGATCGATCGCGGGACCATTCAGGTGATCTCAGGACTTGGCGCTGTAGGCGACCACGCTGTTGGCACCGACTCCGCTCTGACCAGCGCCGGTCTGGTTTGGGAATCAGGCCAGCGCATCGGCACCTCCTTCCACGCCACCAAGGATCATCTCTACATCGCCGACCCCTGGTCGTCCAAGCCCGCGGTGTATGGCATCCCCTGGGCCAACCTTCTCTCCGGTGGGACGGCGGCAGTCGTCAAATACACCCCAGCCACCTTCGGACTTGGCGCCGCCGATTCAACCTCGTTCGGAGCATCACTGGCATGACCCCAGCACCGAAGCACCTTTTGGTCCTACCCCTTGCAGCCCTCGAGAAGACGAGGAATTCGATGTACCGA
>JABFVX010000480.1 GCA_013362555.1 Mycobacteriaceae bacterium | reverse complement strand
TTCCGATCTGCTGTATCCGCACGATCCGCGGCGCGGACCGTGGCGCGGGCGGCGTCGGCCGCGCGGCCTGCGCGGTCCCGGCGTCGGCTGCGAGCGCAGCCAACACCGCGCAGACCGTCAGGGCAAAGGTTCGGAGTGCATGCGACATTCACTCTCCCGGACAGTGGTCGAACCGGTCGGCATCACCGTGCGTCCCCAGCCTATGCCATGACACCCGCTTCGTGAACTAGGTCCAGTGCAGGGTGAGGGCCTGGCCGGGACGGAGGTAGTCGCGGGTGACGGTGACGGTGGTGGTGTCGGCGTCGCCGTCGGTGAGCAGATCGTCGACTGAGGCGTACTCGGCGCCGTCCGGGTGTTCCTCGATGACGGTGCAGGCGGGCGGAGCGTCCGCGCCAGGCACCGACACCGTCATCGTCAGGTGCCGGGTGTAGTTGCGAACCTCCTGCCGCCAGCATCGATCGTCGCCGAGAATGCCTCCGGTGCAGGTGTATTCGACTGTCGCGATGCCGCCGGGGCCGAGCGCGGGCGTCAGCCTGCACGCGAACTTCACGAGATTGCCTGCCTCGTGCTGCTTCTCGATTCGGACGCGGTCGGAAAACTGCTGCGCGACCGCGACGTCGAGTGCGCCTTGGGTGCGCTGGAACCACATCTCCCGCGCCAACGCGATCAGCGGCTTCTCGCTCATGTTGAACACCTCGTGCCGCTGCGTCACCCGGACGACGCCGCGCTGGTCCGCGGCGATGTTGACGGTGCGACCGAGTTCCACCACATGGCCCGCCAGCCCCGCCAGCTGCATTGCCTCGGCATGGCCGAACCGGCGTACCTGGGCGACGGCGGCCAAGCGCTTGGCGATCAGCGCGGCGCTGTTGCGGCCATTCTCCCGACTGGGCTTGCGCGCGGGCTGCCCCCATCCGCCGCCCTCGGCGCCTGCGCGGTCCAGCGCGCCTGCGACCGTGCCCACCAAGCGGTCGATCAGCTGCCCGTGGGCCGGATCCGCGAAATCCACCGGCTCGAACAGCTGCCGCACGGTCCACCCTGGGAATAGCTTCTCGAGGATGCGGCAGTGGTCCGGGTACGGCAAGCCCTTCAGTTGTCCCGACATCCACCGGTGCAACTGGGCGCGGCTGGGCGCGGCGCCCATCAGCTCCGGCGCAGCCGATCCCGCTGTCCGGTCGTACTCGCGACAGAACGTCGAATAGGTCCAATGCCGTTGGCGCATGAGCGCCTTCAGTCGAGTCTCCACTGGTGGTGCGTCCCTCCGCAGCTGGCTCTGCAGGCTAGCAGAGATGAGACAAGAAGAGACGTACATGCAGAGAATGCGCATGCACTTCGCTAGCCACCTGTGCCGAATTCAGGAACTGTGTCCACATGCAAAAGTACGAGCCGCAGCAGTCGGCGTGGCGCACGGGCACGTCCTCATCGCCCACCGGGATGGAGGAGAGCCTCGTGCTCGCTGCCTGCCCGAGCGCCGCTCGCTGCTCGAAGTGGCTGGTACGCGTCGAATTGCCACGCTGGGGCATGTCGCATCTCGCACCGACGGTGGAAACCCTGGCCGGGGAGCTGGTCGACCAAGTGGTCCAGACCATCGGGCCGATCGAGCCGCCTGCGGCGTGGGACGACAACCAGGACGTCCCGATGATCCGCTGCGTGTTGTGGGCCGACTCCGGCATGGCCGGAATCCGCGTCTGGGACCCGACCAACCTGATCATCCCGAGTCTCCCGTCCACCTCGCTCTACCCGAGCGTGCAGTGGGGCCAGTCGCGCACCGACCCGGTGGGCAAGTGGTCGTGGTTCCAGCTGCCCACCACCCTGGGCCAGCCTGATCCGTCTGCACCCCACACGATTCCGATCCCCCGCGGCACCCGCTCCGGGGGGCCGCACGGCGGCAGGCTGCACCTGAACCACCACCTGACCGAACAGGTCAACGGCTGACACCGGCCGACTTCGGCACAGCGGCCAGGTCGGAAGAGCGCACACTATGCGACGAAAACCGGCACACGAGCACATTCGCCGGGGAGAGTGTGCGGTCTCCCGACCTGCACGGCGTAGGGACTAACGGTCCAACCGTCGGGTAATCCAGGCGAAGGCGGGACGTTCCACGTAGACGGTCAGAGCCCAGCCCAGCGCCACGGCGGTGGCAATGGCGGCGGCCAGCCAGATTCGCGGGTCGACGCCGCGCTGAGCCAGGAGTTCCTCGACGAGGTAACCGATGCTCTGGTGCATCAGGTACACGCCGTAGGAACATCCCGCGAGCCACTGGATGGACCGAGCAGGCCACCGCGGCGCCGGAATGGGGAGCGTGCCCGCCGCGGCCCAATCGCGGGATTTCGCGGCCAGGCAGATCAGCAACAGCACCACACCCAACAGCATCGGCGAATTGCCGTAGGGCGGGTGGACTTTGTGCGCCACCAGCGTCGCGGTCAGCAGCGTCGCCAGGTGCACCGCGCTGATGCGCCGGTTCGCCCACATCCATATCGCCACGCCCGCGACGAGCAAATGCGCCCGAGCCAGTCCCGTGCCCTCGATGGCCAACACCAGCCAGGTCGGCGGATTGTCCGCCATCCAGGTCCACCGGATCAGCAGCGGCGCGGCCACCGCGGCCCACAGCACCACCAGCGCGTGGTCGCGCAGCGGACGCAGCCGCGCCAGCAGCGCAATCGCAGCAAACCCGGCCACCTGCACCGGCAGCGTCCAGAACGACACATCGACGAAGCGGACGTGGCCCGGCAACAGCTGTTGCAGCAAGAGCAGATTGCCTGCCAGGTCGGTGAGTGTCAGGTGGTGCAGGTCCAGATCCTCCGGGCCGAGCAGCCGCACCAGCGCGAAGGTCACCGCGACCGCGACGAAGTACGCAGGCAGCAAGCGCGCCAATCGCCGCGCCAACCACCGCAGGGGCGCGTGCTTGCGCACCGTGACAGCGGCGAAATAGCCCGACAGCACCAGCAGAACCGACGCGCCGCACGGATGCGTCCACGCGAACGGCGCAGGCGGAATGCCCGGCTTGGTCGCCGGACCGAGAAAGCTCATATGGAACACCACCACCTCGCCGACGGCGGCGACCCGCAGGATGTCCCATCCGATTCGGCGACTGCTCGCCGACGGCGACTCCGGCATCGCGGGCGCTGGCTCCGGCTGCTTGCGGCGGGTGTCCCACCACTGCGTCACCATCGCCATCGACAACCGCCTCCCGAGTGTCCCGTTCGTGCAGTTAACCGCGAGCGAGTCTTTCACATGACAGTCGGTTTGTTCCAAATTTCCGCGTGTCGGATGGCGCGAAATAGGTATGATCAAGGTGTGAGTACGCGCCGGATCACCCTCACGCTTCCCGAGGAATTGGTCGCGTCCGCCGAACAGGCGGTGCGGGAAGGCCGCGCACGGTCCGTGTCCGCGTATGTCGCCAGCGCCGCAGGCGCGGGCGAAGCCCGAATGAGCTTCGCCGAGGTGATGTCGGAGTGGCAGGCAAGCGCGGGCGACCCGACTCCGGAGCAGTCCGGCCAGGTCGACGAGTGGATGGCGGGCTTCGTCCGCAGGCAGCGGGTCCGCGACGCGGCGCTGGCGCCCCCGACGCCGCCGGGAGCCCGGTGAAACACGACGCCGCGGGCGTCGTCCTCGACACATCGGCCTTGTGCCGCACCCATACCAGTCACTACCTGCAAGCACTGATAGTGTGGCACGCCAACGACTTTCGCCCGATGATCATCCCCTCGGTCGCGCTGGCCGCGGCGGCCGTCACCGGGCGAGTCGCTGCCGTCGAGTTCGACCCGCATCCGTTCACGGTGACAGCGCTGTCGCAGGCCATCGTCCCCGCGGTCGCGCTCATCGCCAGTACCGCCAAAACCCCCATCGGCCTGGATATCGCGCATGCCGCGTACGAGGCCCGCGCCACCGGCTACCCCATCGTCACCGACCGCCCCGACCTCTACCAGGCCCTGGCGGTCGACGTAGACCTCGAAGAACTGCCGTAACAACGGCGAGGCATTTCGTACATCCGGAATGACCCACCGAGTGCGCTGAGCGCACGTCGCGGGACATTCTGGAAGTTTGAATTGCGATATTCGTCCGAACGGGAGTGACGGCGGTAACACGTCATAACTACGTCGGCGATAGGGAATTGTAGCAACCATATCCGCCGGCAGCTCGGCGGTGTGTCCAGCCCACATCGGGCATCCGATGGAGCATGTCGGCGGTGGAAATTACTCCACCGGAGGAATCTCATGTCTATGTTGATTCACGAGTCCGACGGCAACGCCCTTGTCGAACCGCGCCGTAGGGGCGCTCGGCTCGGTGTCGTCGGCACCGCGTTCGCCAGCATCGCCGCTGTGGTCGCCCTGGCTGCACCGCATGCCACCGCCGCCGTGACCAGCCTGTATGTCGCGCCGCCCATGGGCGGCCGTTATGGCGTCGGCTGCTCATACACCGTCACCGCGACGGTGACGTCCTTCCTGCCTGTCGAGTTCCGCGACAACGGCCGGGTCATCCCGGGCAGTCCGCGCGCCCCGTTCGGCAACACCGCCACCGTCCAGTGGTATCCGATGTATCGCGGGTCGCACCTCATCCAGGCCCTTCAGTTCCCGGGATACCCTCGCTCGCAATGGATCCAGGTGACCGGCACCGGCGTCAACACCGGCACGTCGTGCATTGTCCTGCCGTTCTGACACACCCGAGCAGTGCTCCGGAACACGGAGCGCCCCCGCGAGTCCAGTTCTCGCAGGGGCGCTTTCCGATGCATGAGGGCCTTACCGGTGACCGCCGAAGGATCCCGTCCACAGCGTGTTCAGAATGCCGTGGAACGCCGCTCCCGCGGTGTTGAACAGGCCATTCAGTGCAGCGCTGCCGGTGTCGATAATCACGGGTATCATACTGTCTACCTTTTCCCATCGGTTTACTCCAGTAGAACTGGCTGACAGGTTGTGTATCGATCACGGACAGATCACAGTTACCGTTCACCGCAGACTGTGATATGGGTAACATGGGGGTTTGAATTGCTAACGCAGTTCATGCACGGCGTGTCGGCGCTTCCACCTCAGTAGTTGGTGTCGGTACTGCCGGTCAGATCAAGGATCACGCAATACGGAGTGGACTTGGGCGGCGCCGTGGCAGTGCGCATGTCACCCCGCACAGTCGCCGTGAACTTCTTGCCGCTCGAGCTGACCAGCACATCCCAGTGATACTCGTCTCCCACCCTGAGGAAATTGGCGAAGCTCGCGTCGATCTCGCCCCCCGTGTAGTTGACATGAGCGTTGATGTCGACGGCATCGCCGAATTCGGGCAGCGGTATGACCCTGACCTGAATGCCGACGGACGTCCCGCTCCCGACCATGTTCTTGCCCATGAACGTCAGTTCCAAATCGACAGTGCCGCAATCGGTGACGGCCGCCGTGCCGTGCCCCGCCGCCGGCGTGAGCGCCACCAAGGCGGCGGCCAGCACGCTTGCCCCCGCAGTCCGGACCAGTCCCCGTTTCACCAGATCCACTCATCCTCACTCGCACCATGCGATCAGCTCTGCCTGAACGGGCCCATGGTCACTGGCGAAAACCACAGCCCGCCAGTCGAATCCGAGCGAAACCGCAGGCAGCCCCGGGAGTTGCACTGCCCGGACCGGCCAGGGAAGCGATCAGGCAAAGCCAGAACGACCCGTGAGTTGCGCCCACCGCAACTCACGGGTCATTCTGGAGGAGGACAGGGCCGCACGCCCTGCTGTGCGGAAGCGGAGGGATTTGAACCCCCGGTCGCTCTCGCGACGCTCGCTTTCAAGGCGAGTGCATTCGGCCGCTCTGCCACGCTTCCCTGATACCGGGTCAATCCTAACCACCGGAGTACCTTCAGGGATATGCGGGCAATCTGTCTGTCGGGTCATGGTGGACCGGAGGTCATGACGGTGGGAGCGGCCGACGAGCCGACGCCGGGGCCGGACGAGGTTGTGGTCGACGTGGTCGCGGCCGGGGTGAACCGGGCGGACGTGCTGCAGCGGCTCGGGCTGTACCCGCCGCCGCCCGGAGCGAGCGAAATCCTGGGACTGGAGTGCTCGGGGATCATCGCCGCGGTGGGCGAGCGGGTGCACGGCTGGTCGGTGGGCGACCGGGTCTGCGCGCTGCTGTCCGGCGGCGGGTACGCCGAGCGGGTGGCGGTGCCCGCGACGGCCCTGCTGTCCGTCCCGGAATCTGTGGACCTGGTCTCGGCCGCGGGACTGCCGGAAGTGGCCTGCACGGTGTGGTCGAACCTGGTGATGGCGGCGCGGCTGGGGCCGCGGCAGCGGCTGCTGGTCCACGGCGGCGGCAGCGGGGTCGGCACACACGCCATCCAGGTAGCGCTCGCGCTCGGCGCGGAGGTCGCGGTGACGGCGGGCTCCCGGCACAAGCTGGAGCGCTGTCGCGATCTGGGCGCGAAGCTGCTGGTGAACTACCGCGACGAGGATTTCGTCGCGGCAGTTCGGGCGTGGGGCGGCGCGGACGTGATCCTGGACAACATGGGCGCGGCCTACCTCGAGCGCAACGTCGAGGCGCTGGCGCCGGACGGGCGGCTGGTAGTCGTGGGGCTGCAGGGCGGCGTCGCCGGGCCGGTGAACCTGGCCGCGCTCATGGCCAAGCGCGGCACCATTCACGCGGCAGGGCTGCGGGCCCGGGCGGACACCGGCGATTCCAGCAAGGCCGAGATCGTGGCCGAGGTGGAGCGGCACCTGTGGCCGCTGATCGCCGACGGAGTAGTGCTGCCGGTCATCCACGCGGTGCTCCCGATCGCCGAAGCCCCGCGCGCACACGAACTCCTCGACTCCCCCGACACAGTCGGCAAGGTCCTGCTGACCGTCTGACCGCGCCCCCACACTCCGGGTGTGGGAAGGTTTCTCTACTCGAGGGTGGCGAGGGCGCGGATCAAGGCGTCTATCTCGAATTTGGTGGTGTAGGGCGAGAGGCCGATCGTGACCGCGCCGCCTTCGTCGTTGACGCCGAGGGCGTCGAGCAGCCTGCTGCCGCCGTGCATGCCCGACAGAGTTCCGATGCGGTGGTCGGCCAGCCGAGCCGAGACCTTCTCCGCCTGCTTGCCCGTCACGGTGAAGCTGACAGTGGGGATGCGCGAGGTCGCCCTGCCGATGACGGTCACCGCGGGCAGGTCGTGCAGTGACGCCATCAGATGCTCGAACAGGCCGTCGTGGTAGTCCTGCAGGGACAGCACGGACGCCTCCAGCCGCTGCCTGCGGGTACCCGCGGCCGACTCGTCCAGGCCAGCGACGTAGTCGATGGACGTGGCCAAGCCCGCCAGCATCGCGTACTGGTACCCGCCGACCTCGAGGCGTTCCGCGCCGCGGGCGTAGGGATTCAGCGACATCGCGGGGATGCGGTCGAGAAACGACGGGTCGCGGAACACCAGCGCCCCCACCTGCGGCCCGCCCCACGAGGCCGCCGACAGGGCCACCACGTCGGCCTTGAGCTCCTCGATGTCCAGCAACGCGTACGGTGCGGCCCCGATCGCGTCGACAACGAGCAGGCCGCCGACTTCGTGCACGCGGTCCGCAGCGACCTGCACGTCCGGGGCCGACCCGACGACGGGCGACGCGGCGGTCAACGCGACCAGCCGGGCGGTGGGGCCGATGAGCTCCTCGAACTGCCAGGCGGGCAGCTCGCAGGTCTCGATTTCCACCTCGGCCCACCGCACGTGCGCGCCGTAGCGATTGGCGATCCGCAACCACGGGGCAACGTTGGCTTCGTCGTCGAGCCGCGACAGGACGATGCCGGTGCCGAGACCGAGGCGGGAGCTGAGCGACTCAGCCAGCCAGGCCAGCAGCACGGCGCGATCAGCACCGAGCACGACGCCGGACGGATCGCCGTTGACCAGATCCGCCACCGCTTCGCGAGCGTTGTCGAGAATGGCCGCGCTGCGCTTGGCCGCCGGGTGCCTGCCGGTATGCGAATAAGCCGAGGTGCGGAAACCCGTTGACACCGCACGCGACACCGCGTCCGGGACCAGCATCCCAACCTGCGGGTCCAGATGAACCCACCCGTCGCCGAGGGACGGAATTAGTCCCCTGATCCTGGCGACGTCGTAAGTCATGCCCGCCACTCTAAATGCTCAGTCGCGTTCCGTGTGGCACGAATTCCCTCCATGAGCGAACCCTCGGCGGCTACTCGTTCGTCGGCTGTGGACAACCCCGGGGCTAAGGATAGTTCCAGGCCTCCTTGCACCGCAGTCGGTCCACCGCCAACCCTCCAGTGCAACGCACTCGGCGCCTGACGCGCGACCGCTTGGCTCCCTTCGCCGCCGCGGCCGACGCACTACGCGGGTCGTCCCGGAGGTTTGAAAGAATGCAGGCATGACACACCCGGACAGCTCACCCGTCGTCGTCATCGGTCCGGACGGCCAGCCGCTGGCGCTCACCGCAACGCCGCAATCGGCAGCGGCCGCCGAGGAGGAAATGCCGGATGCGGCCCGGCCGGCGGGCGCCGACGACGCGGAATCGGTGGCCGACATGGTTGAGCAGCCCGCGAAGGTCATGCGGATCGGCACGATGATCAAGCAGCTGCTGGAGGAGGTTCGGGCCGCTCCGCTCGACGACGCCAGCCGTACCCGGCTGCGCGACATCCACAAGACCTCCGTCCGGGAACTGGAGCAGGGTTTGGCTCCGGAGCTGCGCGAGGAACTGGAACGGCTGTCGCTGCCGTTCACCGACGAGTCGGTGCCCTCGGACGCGGAGCTGCGCATCGCGCAAGCCCAGCTGGTCGGGTGGCTGGAGGGCCTTTTCCACGGGATTCAGACCGCGCTGGTCGCTCAGCAGATGGCCGCTCGCGCCCAGCTCGAACAGATGCGCCAGGGCGCGCTGCCCCCGGGCCTCGGCGAAGGCCGCCACAGCCCCACCGGCGGCAGCGGCCAGTATCTGTAGGAGGCAGCTTGGGTAACCCGCAGGCTCTCGCGGGCAGCGCCATCAACCCGCGCAGCCCGACGGCGAGCCGAGGAGGCAGCTTGTGTAACCCCGCAGGCTCTCGCGGGCAGCGCCATCAACTACGCTCTGACCTCGTGTCGACCGCCACCATTGAAGACGTAGCCGTGGGGTTGCCGGTGTCCGATTCGCAGACGATGACGCGCGCGGTGCGAGATCTGCGTGAGGGCTTCCGGCAGCGGGAGCTGTGGCTGTCGCTGGGCTGGCAGGACATCAAGCAGCGCTATCGACGGTCCGTTCTCGGTCCGTTCTGGATCACCATCGCCACCGGAGTGCAGGCGTTGGTGATGGGCGTGTTCTATTCGGCGCTGTGGGCCGAGCCTGCCAAAGAGTTCCTGCCGTACGTGACCGTCGGATTCATCATCTGGGGGCTCATCTCGGCGTCGATCCTGGAGGGCTCCGAGGTCTTCATCGCCAATGAGGGGCTGATCAAGCAGCTTCCGTCGGCGCTGAGCGTGCACGTGTACCGGCTCGTGTGGCGGCAGCTGCTGTTCTTCGCGCACAACCTGGCGATCTACGCCGTCGTCATGGTCGCGTGCGGCACGTGGCGCCACCTCGGCTGGTCGGTGCTGCTGGCGTTCCCGGCGCTGGCGCTGCTCGTGCTCAACGCCGCCTGGGTCTCGATCGTATTCGGCATTCTGTCCACCCGATTCCGCGACATCGCGCCCATTCTGGGCAGCGTGACCCTGGTGCTGTTCCTGCTGACTCCGGTTATCTGGAACACCACGATCCTGCGTCGACACGGCGGCGGGGCGCGGACCAAACTGGTGGAGGCGATTCCGACGTTCCACTACCTCGAGATCGTGCGCGGCCCGATGTTCGGGCAGTCGGTCGCGGGGTTCCACTGGGCCATTGTCGGGGCGATCACCGTCGTCGGATGGGGCGCGGCGCTGTTCGCGCTGAAGCAATTCCGCTCCCGGGTTCCGTACTGGGTGTAATGGAGGAACCTATGACTGACACCGCCGTCGAGCCGAGCGACACGCAGGCCGAGCCGGAGCCGCCCGCCCCGGGCAACTCGCGGATCGGCATCGAATGTCACGACGCCTGGGTCGAGTTCCCGATTTTCGACGCCAAGTCGCGGTCGCTGAAGAAGGCCTTCCTCGGCAAGGCGGGCGGCGCGATCGGGCGCAACGGCTCCGACGTGGTCGTGGTGGAGGCGCTGCGCGAGATCACGATGTCGCTCAAGGACGGCGACCGAGTGGGCCTGGTCGGCCACAACGGCGCAGGCAAGTCCACACTGCTGCGGCTGCTGTCGGGCATCTATGAGCCGACCCGCGGTTCGACGCAGATCCGCGGGCGGGTCGCCCCGGTATTCGATCTCGGCGTCGGCATGGACCCGGAGATCTCCGGGTACGAGAACATCATCATCCGCGGCCTGTTCCTCGGGCAGACGCGCAAGCAGATGCTCGCCAAAGTGGACGAGATCGCCGAGTTCACCGAGCTCGGCGAGTATCTGTCGATGCCGCTGCGCACCTATTCCACCGGCATGCGGGTACGCCTGGCGATGGGCGTGGTCACGTCCATCGACCCGGAGATCCTGCTGTTGGACGAGGGCATCGGCGCGGTGGACGCGGAATTCATGAAGAAGGCGCGACACCGCCTGCAGGACTTGGTGTCCCGGTCCGGCATCCTGGTCTTCGCGAGCCATTCCAACGAGTTCCTGGCGCAGCTGTGCGACACCGCGATGTGGATCGACCACGGCCGGATCCGAATGCACGGCGGCATCGCCGAAGTCGTCGGCGCATACGAAGGCCCGGACGCCGCCGCCCATGTCACACAAGTCATTCGGGATTTGGAGAACGAGCGAACGTGAGCGCCGACAAGGCCCGTATCGTCGCGGTCGTCGTCACGCACAGGCGGCGAGAGCTGCTGGAGCAGTCGCTGAAGGTGCTGGCCGCGCAGACCCGGCCGGTGGACCACCTGATCGTGGTGGACAACGGCAACGAGCCGGAGGTCGGCGCGCTGGTCGCGGCGCAGCCGGTCGACACCACCTACCTCGGGTCGCGCCACAACCTCGGCGGCGCGGGCGGTTTTGCGCTCGGCATGCTGCACGCGCTGGCGCTCGGCGCGGACTGGGTGTGGCTGGCGGACGACGACGGCCGCCCCGAAGGCCCGCACGTCCTTGCCGCCTTGTTGGATTGTGCTCGGCGGCACGGCCTGTCCGAGGTCTCGCCGGTCGTGTGTGACATCGACGATCCGGACCGGCTGGCGTTTCCCTTGCGCCGCGGCGTCGTGTGGCGGCGCAGGCGCTCGGAGCTCGGCGACGTCGATGCCGACGACCTGCTGCCCGGCATCGCCTCGCTGTTCAACGGCGCCCTCTTCGCGGCGGCGGCGATCGAGCTGGTCGGGGTGCCTGACCTGCGGCTGTTCGTGCGGGGCGACGAAGTCGAGGTGCACCGCAGGCTGGTCCGCTCCGGACTGCCGTTCGGCACCTGCTTGCGCACGGCGTACCTGCACCCGAACGGCGCGGACGAGTTCAAGCCCATCCTCGGCGGCCGGATGCACACCCAGTTCCCGGATGACCCGGTCAAGCGGCACTTCACCTACCGCAACCGCGGCTACCTGATGTCACAGCCCGGCATGCGCCACCTGCTTGCGCAGGAGTGGATCCGCTTCGCCTGGTTCTTCCTCGTCACCCGCCGCGACCCGGCGGGCCTGCGCGACTGGCTGCGCCTGCGCAAATTAGGCCGCCGAGAACGCTTCACCCGACCTTCCTGACTTCCAGAATGACCCGTGACGTGCGCTGGGCGCACGTCACGGGTCATTCTGGAAGGTGGTAGGGCTACTGGTCGCCGTGGTAGAGGCGGGACCAGTTGTCGCGGGAGATGAGGGCGGGCTGGGCCGCGCGGTACTCCGCCTTGAGGCGCGGGAGCTCCTTGCGGAGTTTGCGCAGGGTGCGGAGGGTCTGCTTGAACAGGGCGATCGCCTTGGCCTTGTCCCGCTGCCGAATTCGGACGCCGGACTGCGAGGCGTCGGTCACGACCACGTGGTCGAACAGGGACACGTGCCACCAGTGCGCGTCCTCGCGGGTAATGCCGACCAGGCCCTTGCGCCCGCGGCCGAGGAACTGGTCGAGAGCCCGCTTATACAGCACCAGCAGCGGCCTGCTCGGCTCGCCGTTCGCGCGGACCGTGTGCAGGTCCGCGGAGCGGATCGGCGCGGTCGCGGCCTGGTGCATCACCGCCTCGGGGAACTCGGCCCGCGTGGCGCGGGCCTTGGCCAGCGCCTGCTGCCCGCCGTCGGCCAGGATGCCCGGGCCCGCCATGAAGTCCTCGATGCCCTGTAGCACGGTGTGCACCAGCGCGTAGTTCATCGCGACCAGCGACTCGCAGATGTGTCGGAAGAACGTGCGCGACACGACCTTCGGGTCCAGGTCGGCGTGCAGCGAGCCGACGATGAGCGAGTTCCGGGTGCTGAAGTACCGCGCCCAGTCGTCATACTCTTTCCAGTAGAAGTCGGCGTGCCACACCGCCGCGTTGGGCAGGGTGACGGTGACGAATCCGGCCTCGCGTGCGCGGACGCCGTATTCCACGTCGTCCCACTGGAAGAAGATCGGCATCGGCAGCCCCACGGTGGCGACGACCTCGGCCGGGATGAGGCAGGTCCACCAGGCGTTGTAGCCCGCGTCGACGCGGCGTTCCTGCTTCTTTTTCAGCATGCTGGTGTTGCGCAGCGCCTTTGACACCTGGCGTCCGTGCATGAGCACATCGAGGTGCACTTCCTCGGCGCCCACGTTGAGGTAGTCCGGGTTGAGCAAGAACAGCATCTGTGCGCCGACCAGGGTCGGCTGCACCGTCAGGTTGGCGAAGGCGTTGAGCCGCAACACCGTTTCCGGCTCGCAGAGAATGTCGTCGTCCATCAAGATGACGTCGGCGTGCTCATTGACCGCGGACACCTCGAACAGGCCGCGGGTGAATCCGCCCGCACCGCCGAGATTCGGCTGCCGGATGTAGTGCAGCTTGTCGCCGAGTTTGGACGACGTGTCGGAGAACAAGATTCGGTCGCTGACCAGATCCGTGCCCTGGTCGACGACGTAGATCGCGTCGATGGCCGCCACGACGGTCGGGTCGGAGGCCAGCGCGGCCACGGTGTTGGCGCAGTCGTCCGCGCGGTTGAAGGTGCAGATGGCAATGGCGACCGGGCGCAGGTGCGTCGGCGCGGGCGCGTTCCACTCCACCGCGGAGATGCCCAGCTCGCCGCCCACGGCGTCGAACTCCAGCCAGACCGCGCCGCCGTCGACGAAGCGGTCCAGCGTCGTGTGCAGGGTGACCCGGTGGACGCCCGCGCCGACAGTGATCGCGTCAACCACCCGGCGGTGCCCGGCGATGTCGGAGGCGACCAGGCGCACCGCGGCCTGCCTGCCCACCTCCAGGGTGGCGTCCGCTTCGACCGCGGTCACGGTGGTCCAGCGCTGCCAGTAGCTGGCGGCGAACCGGCCGAAGTAGGTGTTGGTGTGCGCGGTGGTGTCCGCGTCCAGCCGCAGCGACAGCCGTTCGCGCGCGGCCGCGCCCGACGTCACCGCGTACAGCTCGTCGTTGATGATCGCCGACGGTCCGACGAACACTCCCCGCTGTAGCACTAGGCGCTCCGGCGCGCGGCGCGGCGCGGGACTCTCCGGAGCGGGCTCCGGACCGATCGCGGCGCTCTCGTCGGTAATCCCAGGCTCAGCGGCGTCGGCAACGGCGTTGGAGCTCGGCTGGTCCATGAAGTCCTCAAAGTCCGGTGGTACAGGCAGACCGCGGGGACGAGCGGATCCTCGGTGAGCGGCGAATATGCCGTGATGCGCCTCCCCGGCCAGGTGCGAGGGTACCAACCGCTTCGCGGACCACGGACACCGATTCGGGCCGAGCGGATTGGACGCCTGTCGCGAGGAGACAGCACATAACTCACGTTCTGGACTTCTGTCGGCAACGACACACTAGTAATTGTGTGACATATAGCACTTTCAGTGCAAGCATCACCGCAGGTCCGGGCGGGTCCCTGCCCCGGAGGCCGCGAGGCGGAGCCTGCCGTCCACCTTCTGTTCACCTTTCGTTAACCACGCACACCCAGTCTCGGGGAGCCGAAACAAACTCAAAGTTTGTATCAAGCGGGAGAACGGCCGTCGAGTACGAGTCCGGCGCTTTCCCCTATCCCGGTCCGTCGACGCGACGGGTCACCGAACAGAAAGCACCCCGATTTTGTCCAGATCTCGCCTGCGTCACCGTTTCGTCATCTCAGCAGCCACCGCGGGCGTCGCGGGCGCGGCCGCCTTCGCCGCCGCGGGCACTGCCG
>JABFVX010000457.1 GCA_013362555.1 Mycobacteriaceae bacterium | reverse complement strand
CGGTCCTGCGGAACGGGCACGGTCGCCGCCGCGGCCGCCGCGCTGCGCCACGACGGCCGCGGCGACGGCACCGTGGTCGTGCGGGTGCCCGGCGGCGACATCGTCGTCACGCTCGAGGCAGGCAGGGCGTCGCTGCGCGGTCCGTCGGTCATCGTCGCCGCCGGCCGCATCGACGATGAGTGGTGGACCGAGCAGTAGAACCCGTACTTCCCGACTGCGGGTCGCGTACCCGGTCGAGCGGGTGCGCGAGCCGCAAGCGGGAAGCACGAGCCGGTGTTTCGGGCATGTCTGCCGTTACGCGGACGGCAGGCCGCCTATAGTCCGCTGTGTGGATCGACGCCGATTCCTCGGCTGCGCGGCCGCGGTCGGCGCGGGCCTCAGCGGCACTGCCGCCCTGGCCGGGTGCGCGCGCGACGACGACGCGCTGACGTTCTTCTTCCAGGCCCGTCCCGAAGAGGCGCGGGTGCGGATGCGGATCATCGACGCGTTTCAGCGGCGCCACCCCGACATCCGGGTTCGCACCGTACTGTCGGGCCCGGATCCTTTGCAGCAGATGCTCACCTACTGCGCGGGCGGGAAGTGCCCGGACGTGCTCATGGCATGGGAACTGCTCTACGCGGGCCTCGCCGACCGGGGCGTGCTGCTCGACCTCAACACCATGCTCGGGCGCGATCCCCGCTACGCGGCACAATTGCGCGCCGACAGTGCGCCCGCGCTCTACGACACGTTCGCGTTCAAGGGCGCGCAGTACGCGCTGCCCGAGCAGTGGTCGGGAGTGTTCCTGTTCTACAACACCGCACTGTTCGAGCAGGCAGGCGTGGCGCCCCCGCCGGCACGCTGGACCGAGGCGTGGACGTTCGCCGAGTTCCTCGCCGCCGCCCAGGCGATCACGAAACGGGACCGCTCCGGCCGGATCGCGCGGTACGGCTTCGTCGACGCCTGGGTGCCGTACCTGTCGGCGGCGTGCTTCGGCATGAACAACGGCGCCGAGTGGTTCCGCCCGGCGGTCAACCCGACGGCGCACGGACTCGCCGACCCGCGGTTCACGGCCGGGTTCCAGTTCTACGCCGACCTCGCGATCAAGCATCGCGTCGCGCCGAAACCCGCTGAGGTGCAGGCGGTGTCGACACAGGACCTGTTCCTGTCGGGCCGGGCCGGAATGATGATGGGCGGACACTGGCTCTACAGCGAGGTGGTCGGCGCGGACAATCTGCCGTTCGACGTCACAGTGCTCCCTGTCGGGCCGGACGCGGGCGGGCGGGCCTCGAAATCCGACGTCGGCACCACCGGCCTCGCCATCGCAGCGGGCAGTCCGCGACGGGAACAGGCCTGGGAGTTCGTGCGATTCGCGACCGGCCCGGAAGGCCAGGCGATCATCGCCGATTCGGGCCTGTTCGTTCCGGTGCTGAAATCCGTTGTGCACTCGCCCGCGTTCGCCGCGGCCCACGCCGGGGTGCGCAACCTCGAAGTGTTCACCGGCGGGCTGGACAACTCGCACCAGTTCCCGGTCACCCCGAAATGGGGCGAGGTGTCGGCGACATTGGACCGCGGCTTCAACAAGGTGCTGCGCGGCGCCGCGACAGCGGACTCCTTCCGGCACGGCCTTTCCGCCGACGTCGACCGACTGCTGGGGCAGGCATGAGCACGAAAGTCATTGTTATGCAGCATGATCCGGCTATCCAGCCGCGCCCTGCCCGGCACCGCAAACCTCCGCGGCCGCGCCGGACCGGCGAAGCCGGGCGGTTGGGCCTGCGCACGCGGCGGGCTTGGGCGGGCCGACTGTTCATCGCGCCCAACCTGCTTGCCGTCGCGGTGTTTCTGGTGTTCCCCCTGGCGTTCTCGCTCTATCTGAGCGTGCACGAATGGGACATGTTCCGGCCCGCGCGGTTCGTGGGCGCCGACAACTACCGGCGGCTGCTCGCCGACGATCCGCTGTTCTGGGTGGCGTTGCGCAACACGGCGCTGTTCACCGCCATCACGATCGTGCCGACCGTGGCGGTCAGCTTGGCTTGCGCGGCGGCGCTGAACCGAACTCTCAAGGGCATCGGCGTTTTCCGCACGCTGCTGTTCCTGCCGCTGGTCGCGTCCGCCGTCGCCATGGCGCTGATCTGGCGGTTCCTTTTCGAGACCGAGAACGGCCTGATCAACCTGCTGCTGGGCCGCATCGGCCTCGGCCCGGTCGACTGGCTCACCGACCCGCACTGGGCGCTGCTCGCGCTGTGCATCGTGACGATATGGAAGAGCGTGCCGTTCGCGACCGTGATTCTGCTGGCCGCAATGCAGGGCGTGCCGGACACGCTCTACGAGGCCGCGCGCATCGACGGCGCGGGCGCGCTGCGGCGCTTCACCGCCATCACGGTGCCGTCGATCCGCTCCGCCCTCTCGTTCGTGTTCGTGATCACCGTCATCAATTCGTTCCAGGCATTCGACCAGGCCTACGTCCTCACCGGCGGTACCGGCGGGCCGGACACCGGCACCTACGTGTTCGGAATCATGCTGTTCCAGAATGCCTTCGGGTTCTACAAGATCGGCTACGCCTCGGCACTGGCCTGGATCGTCTTCGCGATTCTGTTCACGCTCACGCTGATCCAGCTGCGTCTGTCCCGGCGGGAGGCCGAGCTGTCGTGAAAACCACCGCGGTCCGGGCCGTTCTGATGTATCTGGTGTTGATCGCGATGGCGTGGTGCGCCCTGGCGCCGATCCTGTGGGCGGTGTCGGGCTCGCTCAAATCCGAAGGCGAGATCACCGATCCCGCTCCGATTCCCGCGCACCCGCAGTGGTCGAACTACCGCATCGTCTTCGAGATGATGCCGCTGGTGCGGATGTTCGCCAATACCGTGCTGTATGCGGGCGCGGTCACCGCCGGACAGGTCTTCTTCTGCTCGCTGGCAGGATATGCCTTCGCCCGCTTGCCTTTTCGCGGCCGCGACGCGCTGTTCCTGGCCTATCTCGCCACGCTGATGGTGCCGCTCACCGTCACGGTGATCCCGCAGTTCATTCTGATGCGCGCTTTCGGCTGGGTGGACAGCCCGTGGTCGATGATCGTGCCGGGTCTGTTCGGCAGCGCCTTCGGCACCTACCTGATGCGCCAGTTCTTCCTCACGCTGCCGACCGACCTCGAAGAGGCGGCCATTCTCGACGGCTGCTCCACGTGGCAGGTCTACTGGCGTGTGCTGCTGCCGCACGCCAAGCCGGCCGTCACCGTGTTGGCGGTGCTCACCTGGATCACAGTGTGGAACGATTTCCTGTGGCCGCTGGTCATGATCCAGCGCAATGACATCGCCACGCTCACTCTCGGCCTCGTCCGCATGCAGGGCCAGTACTACACCAAGTGGCCCCTGCTCATGGCAGCTTCCATCGTGGTGCTCCTGCCGCTGCTGCTGCTCTATGCCGTAGCCCAGAAGTTCTTCGTCCGTGGCATCGCCTTCACCGGCATGGGCGGGCGCTGACAGCGAATGTACGGCCGTGGGCGTGCTCCTGCTGGTGAGCAGGTGACAGGTCCCGGTGCTCGGCAACGTTGTCCACAATGACCCGTGAGGTGCGTTCAGTGCACGTCACGGGTCATTCTGGACAGGGGGAGCGGCTGGCGGGCTAGGGTCGGCGGGTCCGGCACGGGAGCGGGTGCCGGTGCGGTGTGACGCGGGCGCGGCGGTCTTCGATCAGGACGAAGTCGTTTCCGGCCGGATCTGCGAGGCGGGCGCTTCGGATCCCGGTGCGGTGTTCGTCGATGAGGCGAGCTCCTTGCCAGACGGCTTGGTCCATAGCCGCGAGCCAGTTCTGGGTGGTCAGTTCGAGGGCGATTCCGCGCCGGGCCGGGTTCGCGGTGGAGCGGAACAGCAATGGCGGGTGTGGCACTCGGGCCACGCCGACTTCGAAGGCGCGGTCGCTGTTGTCGAGATCGGCTGAACACTGCAAGATTTCCGCCCAGAACGCGGCCAGTACGGCGTGGTCGGCGCAGTGGAACGCGAACCGCAGGGACATGGTCATCGTCGACTCCTAGCGAGATCCCCGGAGGACTCCGACACTGTCACGCGCCGCCATCGCAAATCTTGAACCTTTGCGAAATCGGGTTCGAGACTGGCGTACAGGCGCGCAGGCGTTCGACCGAGCAAGGTGGCGAACTCCCGCGTCAAATGGGCTTGGTCGCTGTA
>JABFVX010000313.1 GCA_013362555.1 Mycobacteriaceae bacterium | reverse complement strand
TGGCGGAATCGCTTCGGCCAGGCGGTCGGCCTCGCGTTCGTCGTGCTCGCCCTTGTGCTTGTCCTTCCCGCTCTTATCCTTGTTCAGGTTCGGGTTCATCAGCGAGGACAGCAGGGGCGCCATTGCCATCGGCATCATCGAACCCATTGCGTTGCCGACGCCTTGGGCCATCCCGCCAGTCCCGGAGGGACTGCCGATGCCGCCGAGGACTGAGTTCAACAGGGTCGTGAAGGGATCGTCGGTGGACGAACTCGCGTCTGTCGTGCCTGCAAAGGGCTCCGTGTAGGGCGAGATGATGCCGGGGTCGTACGGGGTGAAGTTGGGGTCGTAGGGTGTGAGGCCGGGGTCTTCGGGATCCGGCTTCGGATCGGGTGGAGGATCCGTATCCTCCGGAGGGACCAACTTCTTGGCTTCTTCGAAGTTCTTGTTCGACAGGTCGGCGACGGATTTCTCGACAGTGCCGAGGGTCTCGACCAGCCTGTCGGCGATAGCGTCTCGGTCGGACTCCTTGATGACCCGACGGTAGTCGGTTACGGGAAGGTCCACGCATTCCGTGTCATAGGGTGGTCGAACGTTGCGGAGGTAGTCGTTGAGCTTGTCCACATCGGTCCTGATGGACTCTTTCGCCTTTGTGGCATCTTGGCCTGTAATTTGTGCGACGTCCACGGTCAGGCGGTCGGTCGCTTTCCAATCGCCGACTGCGGTGGTGAGTTTATCCAACTGCTTGCGATACTCAGTGAACGCCACTGAAGTGCCGTCCTTTTCGCGAAGATCGATATCGGCGAGCATCCCGTCCCAATTCGGGGGCAGCGCAGTCGACTTGTAGATCCCGGTTCCCAATTGACCGTACATGTCGCGCAGCGATGTTTCAGCGTCTTTGATGAGCTGGTAAAGTGTCCGGCCATCCTCACCTCGGCCGTCGTCGGCGCCGTCCGGGCAGACCAGAGTCGGGGTGTACCCGGAAACTGCTTCGTCGTACATGGCGTTGTATATCGGCGGGTCAGGGGACCACACGACCTTGCCGGTCTCGTCTTTGACGACCAGATTGCCGTCGTTCTGGAGTGTGAGCGTGAGGTGCGTACTGTCTGCGGTGAAATTGTTTGCATTCCATCGATGGTCGTCGCTGGTTAACAGGTAAAAGCCGGATTCATCGAATCCGAAACCACTGGAATCCTGTCCCGACGTGTTCAATGCCCAAGTTGCGGTTCTATTCGGTCCAGTCTTGCCTGCCCCGTCTGGACCGTATATCACAACGTTGCCGTCCTGCTGTACGGTCATTCGGAACAGGCCGTTCTCGGAGACCAATTCTTGACCGGTTGTCAACGTTTCGCCCGCTCCGAGGGTCCAGCGCCGTGTCGGTGTTGCTTCCGGCTTGACATCTCCCACCGCGGGTCGCCCTTCTTGTTGATAGGTCCTCTCTCATTGTCGAATTTGGCAGGCCTAGACATAAGGGCTGAATCCCTAAGGAAAGGTAAGGAATTGGCTATCGAACCTGCCCTTCCTAAGGGATGGTCAAGTTTCTTCACAATCGCCTCCGCTGGGCTGCGTTGTTCCCGATATTGGGAACAACGCAGACTGGACCGGACCGAGGTGATGATGACAGGGCCGAATTCCAGCCCTTACTGGGGCAAACTCGTCCAGCACCACTGGCCCGCGATATCGCCGGGGGAGTGGCGGACGCTGGCGGCGTCGGCCCGGGACGCCGCCAAAGACGTCAACCTGTTCGACACCGCCGCCGCCGTGCGCAATTTCGACCCGGTTGTCGTCTCCAGCGCCCGGATGGACCCGGTGAAAGACGACATGCAGCGCATGGTGGGAGTTCCGCAGCGGTGCGCGGATGTGCTCACAGCCGCGGCGGAGACGTTCGAGACGATAGCCGGGATGGTGCACCGCACCAGAAACCGCATCCTCGACGTTGTCGATCAGGCCCTCATCGACATCGCTGCCGATCCCCGCGACCGCAACGTCGAGTATGTGATCCGCACGGCCGCGGCGGAAATCGCCGATATCGCCGAGGCCGCCCGGCGCGAGGTGAGCCCGCAGTCGCTGCCGCGGCTGCGCGACATGGCCGATCTGATGGGCGCCGAGGATCCGTGGACGGCCGGAAATCGCGAAGGCGGCGTAGTTCCGCATCACGAAGCGGGCATGCCATCGCCCGGCGTTCACGACCCGCTGCCGAACTGGCCGTGGGTCAAAGGCCTGGAGGAAACGCCCTTCCCCGTGGGGACCTCGCCGGACCGCCAGGCGTCTAGGCCAACGGCCGACAACGACTCGAGTGCACCGGCTCCGCCTGCCCGGCCCGATCCGCACTCCACCCCTGCCGCCTCCCCCCCTGCGCCCACGTCCCCGCCCGTGTTGCCCGCCGAGCCTGCACCGCCGGGACCGATGCCAGGCGACGGAGCGGCTATTCCGCGAGTGCCTGGCGCCGTTCCGACGGGCGCTGAGACCGCACCCGCCGTCGAACCGGCGGCGGCGACGTATGCTCCTGCGCCCCAGTCGGTCCCGCCGGGTGAGGCCGCCGAGCATCCGGCGATGGAACCTGCTGCGTACGCCGAGGCCGGCTCGTACAGCACCACTGAACCGACCTCAGCCACCACGGCTCTCGAGGACCCGGCGCCTCAGCCTGTCGGCGACGCGGGTGAGCCTGCCGCACAGTTGCCGTTTCTCATGCTGCCCGGCATTGTGCGGTCCGGTGAACGCAAGAACCAGCCGCCCGCTCAGTCCGGCGAGCGGGCCGATGACGTCGGGGCGTATGCCGAAGCCGAATCCGAAACGCTTCCGACCCCGTACGAGCCGCCCACAGTTGCGGCGAGCGGCGACGCCGGACGGCCTCCGCGCGTCGCGGCCCCGACGACCGCACCGGTCGCTCCAGCCGTTGCCGGAATCCGGCGTGACGAGCCTGTGACCGCTGGGGACGGCACCGCGACCGGGTCGCCCGGCTTGGCGTTCGATCCGCAGGCTGTGGAGCTCGCTCGCGAGGTCCACGCCCTGGTTGCCTGCCTTCCGTCCGGCCCGGTGGAGAGTCTGCCCGCGCGGCGGGTGCGGGAGCGAATACTGTCCGCGCTGTCGGCGAGCGAGCCGGTGCCGGACCGCTGGTGGGCGGAGCTGCGGGCCGCGGACGGTTTCGTACAGTCCGTTGTGCAAGCTCGCATGGAGGACCCGACCACGGCGCAGGACGAACGGGCCGAACTCGACACGCTGCTGCTCGAACAGCGCTGCAATGAGTTGGTGCTGCGGCTGGCGCAGGGCGATTCGCCGCTACGCGGCTTGCAAGCCGTGGTGGTCGCGCACCGCGAGATTCTCGACCACCCGCTGCTCGCCGGGACCGGCCGGGAGGCGGACGGTGACCGCGAGTCCGTGCGGGGCGACGGGGGCGAGGGCGAGGTGTCCGCCGTGCCGCCGCGCGAGGTCCGCGACGATGTCGAGCCCGAGGCCGGAACCTGACGCCGCGGAACGTGTTCCGCGATAGCCGCGAATGGTCAGCGCGCCGATCTCCTCCGGCGCGACGCCGACGCCGTCGTCGGTGACGGTAATGCTCACCCAGCCGTCGGCCTCGGTCACCTCGACCTCGGTGCGCGCTCCGGGTCCGGCGTACCGGTGGGAGTTGCTCAAGGTCACGTCGACGATCTGGGCCACGACCTCGGTGTGCGCCGCGACCGGGCACGGCCGCGCGGGGCCGGTAGTCGCCAACTCGCGTCCGGCCTGGCGGTACGCGTCGGCCCAGGCTTCGACGCGGTCCGCGGCGGCCTGTCGGGCATCGCAGTGCTGTTCGCCAGAGGTCGGATTGAGCAGTTCGTCGAGCAGCGCGATGAGCCGGTCGACTTCGCCCAGCGCCGCGCGGACCGTCTTGCGGCTCGAGTCCGGAGCGGCCAGTTCCAGCGACTCGAGCCGGATTGCCAGGGCGGCGAGCGGATTGCGCAGGGCATGGGCGGTGTCGTCCAGCCGTCGCTGCTGCGCGGCAGTCGCGGCGCGCAGCGCCAAGGCGAGCAGCCCGGCGCACAGCATGAGGGCGGCGAAGGCGCCTGCGCCCGCTGCCGTCCATCCGTTCACGCTGTGCATGCCCATACGTTCTGAGCAGGCAGTTACATGAGGGTTACACGGACCCCGGACCCGCGTTTCCTAGCCCTACACCCCCGGACCTACACCCGAAGCGCGCGTTCACACCCGCAG
>JABFVX010000174.1 GCA_013362555.1 Mycobacteriaceae bacterium | reverse complement strand
AGCCACTCGCGTAGAAGACGGCGCTTGAGCGCGAGAGCCGGCCCGTATCGGACCAGCCAGCGTGCCAAGATCAGCAGCGGCGTCCACGGCGGCGGGCGAAGGACGGTCTGCTGCCACGGCGTCGGTGGCGGCGGCAAAAGCTGCACCCCCGCCACGATATCGACAATCGGGTAACCCGACAGCGGAGCTCCCGAATCATCCCGGGCTGTGGACACCCCACGAGCGCTCTCCCCAGACGTCCACGACCTCGGCCCTCGCCGCCCGACGCCAGCAAACCACCGCCAAACTCAAACGAGTCGATAAGGCGATCGGCCAACTCCACCGGGACTCGCGACACTGCTTTTCGCGCTAGGCTCCGGCGACAGCAGCTATTGAGGGGATGCTGGGTCCATGGGTGAGATTTCCTCTGGCGACTATCAGCGAATCGCGGGTTGGCTGGCGCTGCGCACCCAGACTCCTGGCGGGTTACTGTACGGATTGCGCGTCGAGTACGTGTTCGGCGGCTACGAGGGGCTGTACGGACAGTCACCGTGGGCTCAGCCAGCCGAACAGCCTGCCCCGCTGGTGATGTCGTGGCGCGGCGGCCCGACTGCGGCTGTGGCCGCCGAGAATCTGCTCGACCCGCCCGACCCGGACACGCCGGCGACTCTGCACCGCGACGGCCGCGGATACGAGCTCACGGCACGGCTCGACTTGGCCGGGGTTCCGGTGAAGCTGTGCAGCGTTGCCCCGAGTGCGTCCAGGCGCGTGATACCGCCGATCGGCGCAACGGACACGTGGTCATGGCCGCAGCCGTTGCAGGAGATTGGTGTCGCGACCGATTACGTGCTGTGGCGGGTCGCGCCCGAAAGCGGCGGCGTCGGTGAAGCGACCGTGATCCGTCTTCCGTCCGTCTACCAGTGGGAGGACGGAGGGCACTATTGGGGCGAGACGGGTTATCTGGTGGTCGACCGAGCTTTTCAACCGGACGAGCACGAACCCTTCGATCATCAACAACTCCGGCGACGCTGCGAACAACTCGCCGACGTCCGAATACGTGGGGCGGGCGACATGAGTCTCGCCGACGCCGACGCATGGCTCGAAGACCAGGTCACGGTCTATCGGCCCAACCGGGATCAGGTGGAAGACATTCAGCGCCGCCTCCGCGACCTGCAGCGCGCCATCGACACCGGCGAGCCGCTGCGCGAGTCACCTCCGCCGCCCGCCAGGCGTCCACGACGCCCCGACAGCGGCACATCGGAACTGCTCCCCGCCCCGATGTCGGCGGTAGTTTTTCCGGCGCATTGCCTGATGCGGTGGTCCAAAGGATTGCGCATCCACGCCACTGTCGAGGGCGCCATTACAGGCGCCTACTCGAGGTCTTTACCGACCAGCTACGTGCCCGCAGTCGTCAGCAGCGCCCTGCGTCGCGTCCATGACCCCGGCACACCTCCCACGGCGCTGCACGTGCGGGTATTCGGCTATGCCGAGATGTGGCGATACAACCTCGCGACCGACCTTGTTCCACCAGCAGATCTGTTGTGAGTGAGGTTTCGGTGCGACAGGCACCGAACCGCGGGCGGTCCAGTTGACTGCGATGGACCACGCAGGTGACCGATCCGATGGAAGTGGTGCTGCTGGGAGTTCCGGTGTCGAGTTGTTCGCTCAATCGCGAATATCCTGATGGGAGCGACTATCTCGCCAGGGGTTCTATTCAAACCGTTGAGGCAAGTGTCAGTAACCGTCGCGGATTTCTCGTGGTCATTTGCTCAAGGTCGGTTTCGGTGACTCCTGCATTCCGCAACCATGGGAGGATGCGGGCGAACAGGTGCCGATATCCGTGGCCGCCGCCGCGGCGGGTCAGCATCGGCAGGAACACGTCGGTGCCCAGTACGAGTTGTGCGGAGTGGCCTTCGTTGATGAGGGTGGTGACGGCGGCGAGGCGTTGCCAGTCGTTTTCTATGACGAGACCGAGGTCGGGCTCGGCCCAGTTCTGGCCGAAGCAGTCGAATGACAGGGTCACGCCGAGACTGAGCAGTTCGTGGTGGTAGTCGAGGTTGATGATCGATGCGGCCGGGTCGGTGACCAGGCGGTTGAGGTCGTTTTCGAGTAGGTAGGCGTCGGCGTGGGCGAGGACGATCCGCGTCGGGTCGAGTCCGGCGTCGAGCAGGATGGTGGCGACGTGTCGGCCGGTGCCGGATCCGGGGTGCACGGTGACGGGCGCGCCTGTGTGTTTCGATGCGTCGACTGCGGCGAGTAGCAGTCTGTGTTCACGGTCGTCGAGCGATTTGACGCCGCATTTGATGTGTCCTGCTTTTATGTCGGTGTCTCCGATGCCCTCGGTGAGTTCGCGGATCATCAACTCGGAAAGGTCGGTCGTGGTGGTGTCGTGATACCGGTCGGGCCAGAAGTCCGTGCAGTAGAAGCCGGTTGACATCACGATGTGTACTCCGGCGGCGATGGCTGCTGCGGCGACGCGACGCGGGTCGGCGCGCATGCCGATCGCGCTGGCTTCGACAAGTGAGCGTCCGCCGGCTTGTGCCAGCTCACGCAGCTCGGCGGCGGCGATCTCGTCGTTGTCGAGGTTGAGGTTCGCGTGTTGGGCGGTGAAGTCGTGTTGGAGCCGGCCGCGGGTGGCGAGGGTGAGCGGCTCGTCCCATATGTCGCTGGTCGCGTCGGGGAGTCGGTGCAGGTATCTGCGGCGGAAGGTTTCGCCGCCCACGGTCAACACGTGCTCATGCATTGTTGTCGGCCCGAGCGCGCTGGGCGGCAGCGGCCCCGTGACCGTGTTGATCACGCCGGTTGGACGTGTCGCGTCTGTCATACCTGTCGCGTTCTGATCGCACTCAGAAGTTGCCGGTCAACTGGCCGCCGGAAATGGTGCTCGACCGGGTTGGCAGTGCGACTGTATCGGCCGAAGCGTGAGCGAGGCAATCTATTTCGCGCCACGGCAATGGATCGTTCCGTTCGAGCGGCAATTCATAGGCCGAGTCTCAGTTCTGTGTTGCGTTGCTGGGCCAGGAGGTGTTGGGCCTGGAGGTAGTCGGCGACGAGTTCGTCGGTTTCGGGGAGGAGGACTTCGGACACGACCTCGAGGCGGTGGTTGAGTCGTTGGTCGCGCACCAGGTCCCATTGCGAGCAGACGGCACCGTGGTGGGGGTCCCACGAGCCGATGACGAGCCGTTTCACTCTGGCCAGGACGAGGGCTCCTGCGGCCATCACACCGGGTTCGAGCGTGGTGACCAGGGTGCATCCGTCCAGGCGCCATTCGCCTACTGCCTGGGCTGCCTGGCGCAACGCGGTGAGTTCGGCGTAGGCGGTGGGATCGCCGGTGCCGGGTCGGTCGTGGTGGCCTTCGCCGATCAGGTTGCCGTCGACGTCGTAGACGAGGGCGCCGACGTGCGGGTCCTCGCTGGGTGGCGTGGGGGTGCGGGCGAGTTCGATCGACCGCCGCATCCACGGTTCATACTGCTTGGTAGGCGTTCGGCGGTGCACGACCGCATATTCTTGTGTCGTCGCGGTAGCCCGTCAAACCCGTGAAGGGTGGTTGCGTAGCCTGGGGGCGGCTGTGCGCAGGTGGCGGCTGAACTGATCGAGGAGGAGACGAAAGTGACGGAATCGGTGCGTCCCCTGGTGGGCGCGGTGACCGAGGCGGTGTCGCGGGCGATGACCGTGGCGTTGCCGGTCGACGTGGCGGGAGCCGATCCGCTGATCCGTCGTTCCGATCATGCCGACTTCCAGTCCGACGTGGCCCTGTCGTTGACCAAGCGGGTGGGCCGCCCGCCTCGTGAGATCGGGGCGTTGGTCGAAGAGCATCTCGACGACGAGGTGATCGCCTCGACACGGCTGTCCGGTCCCGGTTTCGTGAACATCACCCTCACCAACGCGTCGATCTGGTCACAGCTGGCCGTGCGCGCGAACGCGGACCGATTGGGGGTTGCCACACCTTTGGACGGCGAACGGGTCGTGATCGACTATTCGTCGCCGAATGTTGCCAAGCAGATGCATGTCGGGCATCTGCGGACCACGATCATCGGCGACGCCCTGGCACGGATTCTGTCGTTCCTCGGCGCGCAGGTGATTCGGCAGAATCACCTCGGCGACTGGGGCACGCAGTTCGGGATGCTGATCCAATACATCGACGAGCATCCCGATGCCCGATGGCACCACACCGACCTGCCCGGCGCCGACGCCTCGATTGCCGCGTTGG
>JABFVX010000545.1 GCA_013362555.1 Mycobacteriaceae bacterium | reverse complement strand
GACCCGGCGCCGAGCAGCAGCTCGACCGGGACGTCGGACGGGCCGTGCAGCGTCTTGGCGGACTCGGACAGCGTGCGCGCGGGAATGAGCACGGCCGCGGAGAGTCCGTCCTTCGCGGGCTGCCACTCGATGCGGCGGACCGCGAGCCGGAATCGGTCCGTGGCGGCGAGCACGACCGCGGCGCCTTCGATCTCGACGCGGATGCCGGTGAGCATCGGGAGCGTGTCGTCGCGGCCCGCCGCCACCGCGACCTGACCGATGGCCTCGGCGAAGAGCTCGCCGGTGAGCGAGCCGGTCTGCTGCGGCAGTTCGGGCAGCTGCGGGTAGTCCTCGACCGGCATGGTGGGCAACGAGAACTTGGCGCTGCCGCAGGCGATGAGCACGCGGCTGCCGTCGACGGAGACGTCGACCGGCTTGTTCGGGAGCGCCTTGGTGATGTCGGCGAGCAGGCGGCCCGACACCAACACCTCGCCGTGCCCGTCGACCTCTGCCGCGGTGCGAATCTGCGCGGAGACCTCGTAGTCGAAACCGGAGACTGTCAGGCCGTCCTCGTCCGCCGCGAGAAGCACGCCGCCGAGCACTGGGACCGGGGGGCGTGCAGGCAGGCTGCGCGCGACCCAGGCGACGGCCTCGGCGAAGTCTTCGCGAGCGACCCGGAATTTCAAGTTCGCAAGAACCATGGCCCGCCTCAGTCCTTTCGGTCAGCAGTCTTTCGATCTCGTGCGAAGCGAATCTCATGGAGCGCCCCACGCTCGGCAAGTCTCGCACATGCGGCAGACAGACACCGTATGCCTTCCGAGCAGATCAGGAAAGTCCGGGGTCGCCGGATTGGACCATGCCGTCTGGACGGTCGCTCGACTGTGTTTTCCCCACCACCTGTTTTCAAAAGAAGTTCTTCCTAGAGATTACAAAGATAGTAATAGGCACTGTGGAAACTGGGGACAACTGCTGAAACCGCAGGTCCAGGTACCTGCGTGCTCGAGGACAACTCGAGGACGGACTCGAGGAGATCCGGCTGTGGAATGTGGATGGAGCAAGTTGTCTACATCTTGCCCACAGTCTGTCCTCGAGTTGTCCTCGAGTTCATCCACCGTTGGCTGCTGATCTACTGCACAGGAATCCACACGGTTATCCACAACTGTGAATCGATGTGAGCACGCTCGAGGACAACCGAGTCACGGTAAGCGCCAACGAATTACATCGATGAGAGTCGCGGCCGCGGGCCGGTGGGGCAGGTTCAGCGCGAGCGCTGCTTGATCCGGGCGGTGAGCTCCTGGACCTGGTCGTAGACCTTGCGGCGCTCGGTCAGTTCCTTGCGGACCTTGCGCTGTGCGTACATGACGGTGGTGTGGTCGCGGCCGAACGCCTGGCCGATCTTCGGCAGCGACAAGTCGGTGAGTTCGCGGCAGAGGTACATCGCGATCTGGCGGGCCTGGGCGAGCGGGCGCGCCTTGCCCGGCCCGCACAGCTCGTCGATGCTGGTGTTGAAGTACTCCGCGGTGACCGCCATGATCGTCGGCGCGTTGATCTCGAGTGTCTCGGTATCCGGAATGAGGTCCCGGAGAACCACTTCCGCGAGTTTGATGTCGAGCGCCTGACCGTTGAGCGAGGCGAACGCGGTGACGCGGATGAGCGCGCCCTCGAGCTCTCGGATATTGCGCTCGATGCGGCTCGCGATGAGCTCCAGTACGTCGTGCGGGGCGTCGAGCCGGTCCATCCTGGCCTTCTTGCGCAGGATGGCGATGCGCGTCTCGAGCTCCGGCGGCTGTACGTCGGTGATGAGGCCCCATTCGAATCGAGTGCGCAGGCGCTCTTCCAGCGTGGCCAGCTGCTTGGGCGGGCGGTCCGACGAGACGACGATCTGCTTGTTGGCGTTGTGGAGGGTGTTGAAGGTGTGGAAGAACTCCTCCTGGATGCCCTCCTTGCCTTCGATGAACTGGATGTCGTCGACCAGCAGCACGTCGGTTTCCCGGTAGCGGCGCTTGAACGCCACCTTGCGGTCGTCGCGGAGACTGTTGATGAAGTCGTTGGTGAATTCCTCGGTCGACACGTATTTGACCCGCATCCCGGGGAACAGCTTCTGGGCGTAGTGGCCGGCCGCGTGCAGTAAGTGCGTCTTGCCCAATCCGGATGCGCCCCAGACGAACAGCGGGTTGTAGGCGCGGGCCGGATTCTCGGCGATCGCGACCGCGGCGGCGTGGGCGAAGCGGTTGGACGCGCCGATGACGAACGTGTCGAAGGTGTACTTGGCGTTGAGGCTCGACGACGACGGCGCGGCAGGCGCCATGGTCGGCGCGGGCGGCGCGGGCGCGGTGTCGACGGCGGCCATCGTCGGGGCGGCCCCGGCAGACGGAAAGTACGACGGCCAGGCGTTCTGCGCGGCGACGACGGGCTCTTCCACTTTCTCCACAGGTTTTTCCACAGGCTTGGGATCAACCGGCGGAGGGGTGGTCAGGCTGCTGGCCAGCCTGCGGGTGAGGAAGTTGGCGGCGGGCAGTTCTCCGGTGTCGGGCTCTGGTCGGCGCATCGGCCGTTCCGGTTTGAGGGCGTGTCGCGGCGGACCGGAACTGTCCGCCTCCGGCGGGCGCGGCGCGGCGATGCGCACCCCGAGCCCTTCTACTTGTGGGCCGAGCCTGCGGCCGAGAACCTTCAGGATGGGCTCGCGCAGATCCCGCTCGATGACTTCCTGGACAAATGAGGACGGCACCGACAGCAGGGCGAACCCCTGGGCCACCGTCAACGGCTTGACCTGGCTCAACCACGCTTTCTGGGCCTTGGTGGCGGCTTGGATGCTGCCGTCCGCGGCGCCCTCGATGAGTTCGGCGATGACCTCGGGCCAGATCGCGGTCAGCGCGTTCTGCTCGTCATCCACGAAGATCCTCCCCGGGCGGTTGATTGAGCCGTGAGCGTCAAGCGAAGGATCTTGCCACCTAACGGGGCGATCCACACAATTATCCCCAGATGTGTACAACGCAGACGCCCTTCTGCACACCCTGGTTATCCACCGGCATCCGGTACGTTGACCAGGCTTGATCACGAATTCCCCAGGTCTGTGGATGAACGCCTTGGGGACGGGGCTGGGGACAGGTTGTCCGGCGGGTCGCCGCTGTGGATACCCCGGGTTTGACCCGGCCGAACCGGATCAGTACCCTCGTACAGTCACCTGTCGGCGTTGGTGACGGCTGTTTGCTGTCTGGCCGCGCCGCCGCAGAAGTGTTAGAGCTCCTGCTGGGGACCACAACTGTTTCGCGTAACCATCGACCGGGTGCACAGGCGTCCGCGCGACTGAATAAAGGGAGTGTTTGACCGTGGCCAAGGGCAAGCGGACGTTCCAGCCGAACAACCGTCGTCGGGCGCGCACGCACGGCTTCCGGCTGCGCATGCGCACTCGGGCGGGTCGGGCGATCATCTCGGCCCGCCGCCGCAAGGGCCGTTCCGAGCTGAGCGCCTGATCACAGTCGCAATGGCCCGCCCCGGCCGCCGTTTCGCAGCGTGCGCGGCGATGGACCGCTCAGGTGCTGCCTGAGCCGTATCGGCTGCACCATCATTCGGATTTCTCCCGGACGGTGCGCCGTGGCCATCGCATCGGGAGGCGCGACCTCGTCGTGCACATGCTGTTCGCGGGTGTGGACAGTGGCGGACTGAGCAGCGTGGGCGGCCCGCGTTTCGGGCTGATCATCAACAAGGCGGTGGGCAACGCGGTGGTACGCCACCGGGTGGCCCGCCGCCTTCGTCATGTCTGCGCCGAGTTGGTCGTGAGCGGTGATTCGGCGGATTTCTGGCGCACACTGGGAGGTGGGCGCCGGGACATGCTGGAGCGCGCGGATATTGTGATCAGAGCGCTGCCCGGCGCCGCGACCGCATCGTCACGTGACCTTGCCGGACAGGTGCGCGGCGGCGTTGGCAAGATCCTCGAACGCGAGAGGTCGACCGAATGAACCAGGTCGAAACCGGGCAGGCAGGTCCGCGGCAGCTGTCGCGCGGTTCCGTGGCGGTCCGCGCGCTGATCTGGCCGATCGAGCTGTACCGCAAGTACGTCTCCCCTACCCGGATGCCGGTGTGCCGATTCACCCCGAGCTGCAGTGAGTACGCCGTCCCCGCGCTGCGCGAGCGCGGCGCCGTGGTGGGAGCGGGCTTGACGGTCGTTCGACTGGCCAAGTGCGCGCCGTGGCACCAGGGCGGCTGGGACCCGGTGCC
>JABFVX010000366.1 GCA_013362555.1 Mycobacteriaceae bacterium | reverse complement strand
GAGATTCGGCGGACGCGAGTGTGGGCTGTACAGGCCCGACGCGACGTCGCAGTGTCCACAGCGATCACGGTGCAGGTACGAGGACAGGCCCGATCGTGTTCCGCGCCGCCGATCGTGGCCTCGTTGCTCGACAGTGGCCTGAGGCCACGGGTCGGCGACGATCCGTTGACCACCACACCCCGTCACTGCGCCGGCACCGCGGCCGGTGAGCAGTTGGCCGAGCAGGTCTCGGCGTTCGATCGACGCGTGCCGATCGCCGTGATGATGCACGAGCCGGACCTGTTCGAGCGCCTGCGGCGCAGTGCGGCCGGCTTCGACACCATCGCGAGCAACACCGCGGCCGCTGTCGCGGGCGTCGCCAACGTTGTGGTCGCCGACCCCGAATGCGTTGCCGCGTTCAATGACGCACTCGGGGTCGAGCACGCTGTCGGTCGCGGACAATTACGGATCTTCCGGCCCGGTGTGGACCCGGCCGTGGCTGGCGAACATGCCAATCACCCGTGGCTCTCGCCCGGCCGCTGGTACGCCGACGAATACCTGGCACCCCGCTACGTAGCCCGTCGCACGGCCGCCCCGCAGACGACCATGCCGCGCCGCCGCCGCGTGCCCGAACTGGTCTGAAATCCGCCTACACCGATCAATGCCGGATTCCGGTGGCCGCGACTATCGCCGCCACCGGAACCCGGCGGGTGGTGCCGGCTGAGTCGCGAACGTTCATCAAGGAAGGGCCCTTCACATGCCGCCAACACGCACACGCTGCACCGACACCACCGGTCCACGGCGCGACCATCGGCCGAGGCTGTCCCGATCATGACGGTCGAAACCTGGGCCGACGCCGTTTCGGTGCAGCTGGCCCACATCGCGCCGGGCGCCCCCTACAGTGAACGCGTCGCACCCATGATGCGGATGGCGATGGCCGCCGCGGCGGCAGGCAACTATGTGTTTCCGCTGCGCCCGGCAGGAAAACGGCCCGCCATCACAGGTTGGCAGAACGCGGCGACCCGGGAGCAGGCCGATATCCGCCGGTACTGGCGCACGGTGCCCTACAACATCGGCATCGCCTGCGGCCCCAGCGATCTGCTGGTCGTCGATCTCGACGCTCACACCGACACCGATCCGCCGCCACGGTGGTCCGGCGCTGTGGATGGACGAGACGTCCTGATCCGTCTTGCCGAGGCCGCCGGCGAGCCGATACCTTCGCGCACCCTGACCGTCCGCACTCCTGGAGGCTGGCACCTCTACTTTCGCCGGCCTCCGCAGTCCCCGCTCGGCAACAGCACCGCGCGCCTCGGTTGGCATGTCGACACCCGCGGCATCGGCGGCTACGTCGTCGCACCAGGATCGCGCTGTAGCGGCGGCGTCTATCGGATCGTTCGCCGCGCACCCATCGCACTGCTGCCGGACTGGCTTTCCGGCGCGCTCACACCGCCACCGTCACAGTCTTCATCACCGCGACATCCGTTGGTATTGCCCGACTATCGCGCCCACGCCTACATCAACACGGTGCTGCGCAGCGAAGCCGACGCAGTCACCTCCGCGCCGACAGGTCAACGACATCTCACTCTCCTGCGTGCGGCCGGCGCTTTGGGGCGATTCGTCGGCGGTGGAGAACTCGACGAACTCGACGCGCGAGCGGTCCTGGACACCGCTGCCCGTCGCCACATCGGATACGACGGATTCACGCAGGACGAGGCAAACCGGACGATCGCCGACGGCCTCGCCTACGGTGCGCGACGCCCGCGCCGCATCAGCTGACGCCCGCCCATCCCGCCACCGCCCTGCCTGGAGTCGATACATCGTCACCCGAACTCCTGACCCACCACCTCATCTCACCAGCTCCACATCGTCTCACCGGCTCCGGCCAACCACCGCCGGAACCGATCTCACTCCGACCATTCCATCCCTCACGATCACGGCAGGTCTGCTATGACAATCAGCTACACGCGCACCGAAGGTGCCGGCGCAAGTCCGGACTCTCATCGGCTCGGTCAGGCTCGAATCCAAGTCTTCGAGGCCCAACCCGAGTACGGCGACCGAACCGACATGTACGTCTTCGAATTCGGCGGAGTCTGCGTTCATGTCCGTCAACGCAGCTCGGACACGTTCGTCCACGTCGAAGACGACATCGCCGACGACGCACGACCGCTGGTCGTGTCGGTCAACAACGGACCCGAGATGCACTACGGGGAGAACCGCGTGATTGACCCATCGCTTCCCGGCACACTGCCGACCACCTCCGGAGAACTACCGTCCCGAAGTTCTTGACAACCGAACCGGCCGCCATCGTGGCCGGGCTGCGCCAATTCCAGTGCACACCACATCATTCCGCCGACCATTTCGCGGATACCGCTCCGTTGGAGTCCCACGAGATCGACATCCTCTGCGAACGCATCAACTCAAACCAACCCGGTCCCGCAACCAAGACACCCGACAACGCGGACGGGTCACTCGGGACTCGGGTCGCCATGGCCGCCGCCGATGTCCAGGTGGAGCGGTGCACACGGCGCTCTACTGGTGCGCCGACTGCTCGTGCTTGTTCATCCGCAAATCGACACCGCCACCATCTATCCCGACCGAGCCGTGCTCGTCGGCGTACCGGGCGACTCGAACCCCGACCACGAGTGCCGCTGTCACAGCCTGTCCGACGAATGGACACCGGTCGACGGCTGCCGGCACTGCGCCGCGATACCGCCGCGCGCCCACCCGCGAGACCACTGCGAGGGGCACCCGCACCGTCGGGTCGCCGTTGCTCTGACGCCCATCACCAAGGGAGACACGAAATGACATTAGATATAGCCGAATCGTCACCGGCCGCCGACACCACGGACATGCTCGAACACCTTCTGCGGGAGCCGGCTTCGCTGGACCCGGAGGTGCTGCTGGTCGACGAGAACGTCCGCGAGACATTCGATTCCACGTTCGAGTCCGACCCCGAGTTGATCGAGCTGCTCGCGGCGGTCCGGGAACACGGCGTGAAGATTCCGATCATCGCCGAACTCACCGCCGATGGCGGCATCGGCGTCGTGGAGGGTCAGTTGCGCACATTGGCAGCGCGCAAGGCCGGTTTGGACACTATTCCCGCTTGGGTTCGTCGCGCCCCCGACCTTGATGACAAGACCCGGAAACTGGCTCGGATGACCGAGCAGATCGTCGCCAACGACCGCCGTGTCGCCCTGACCAACAGCGACCGCGCGAAGGCGGTCGCTCTGATGCTGGACCTGGGCATGTCGGTCACCAAGGTGTCCAAGGCAATTCAGATGAAGAAGGTGGATGTCAAACCCACTGCCATGATCGGGAAGTCGCCCACCGCCCGCAGGCTCTACGACGACCACGTATTGGACCTCGCCCAGTTGTCGGTCATCGCGGAGTTCGAGAACGCCGGCGACACCGACGCTGTGACCCGTCTCGAACAGGCCGATGCCCGCGATTTCGGCTCGACCGCGCACTTGTTGCGCAGCGAACGTGAACGGGCACAGGCCCGCCGAGCCGAGACCGACCGATACATCGAGTACGGCTATCGCGTCCTCACCGACGACGACTTCCCCCAGGCCGACGACGACTACGTCCCCGTCGAAGACGTCCGCACGCTCGACGGCCGCGAGGTCACCCCGGCGTCGACTCGCGAGCATGCCGCGTCATGGGCGGTGTATCTGGAGCACCTCCATGACGAGGACGATGTCACCGATGCCGAGACCGGCTTGCCGGTCGATCCCGACGCCGTGGATTGGAATACTCGAGAGTTCCCTGCCGCTGAAGCCGCGCAAGGCATGCGCCACGCCGACACCGTCAACCTCTCACCGTTCCGTCCGTGGTTCTACATCCGACCCGAGGACATGACCGCCGCCGATGTCACGCCCGCGCCCTCGGACGCCGACATCAAATCCGACCGGACCGAGCCCACAGCTCCTGCGGGGCGCGACGGTAACTTCGATGACCAGCCCGTTGCGGACCTCGTCGCCCCCGAGGACGCCGTCGAAGGTCCCGACGACATCGGCGAGCCCGACGATCCACGGGAGGCTCGGGTCGAAGCCGAACAGTTGGCCGCCGAGCAGGCCGCCCGCGTGGAGGCCGCCCGCTGGGAGGCCCAGCGTCAAGCCGCGGAGCGGCGTGAGGCCGAGCGGCGGGCAGCCGCGCGGATCGACAAGCTCGGTGAGAAGGCCAAGGCGGTCAACGCCGCACGCCGGGATTGGTTGATCGACAACATCGTTGCAC
>JABFVX010000166.1 GCA_013362555.1 Mycobacteriaceae bacterium | reverse complement strand
CCGGCGCCCGCGGCCCGCCCCGCCCCCGGGCAGTCCCCGGTGCCCGCCCAGGCTCCGGTACCGCCGCCCGCGCCGGGACAGACCCCAGGGCCGGGGCCGTCGCCCACGGCGGCCACGCCGTCGGTAGCTCCCACACTGCCCGCCCAGGTGCCTGGTCAGAACTGCAGGGCGGCGGGCTGATGTCGGCTCCGGCGGCCGAGTCGTTCCCCAGCCCTCCGGGTGGTTTCGCCCCGGCACCGGTCCCCAGCACCCGACGCGGCTCCGAGCTGGCGCTGCTGCTCGCGGCTTCCGCCATCGTGGCCACCGCGCTTGTCATCGTCGACCTCGCCCAAGAACAGACGCTGCGGTGGGAGATCGGCAAGTACCTGCTGTCCTACCTGGTGCTGCTGGCGGTGGCGCACCTGGCTATCCGCCGGTTCGCCCCGTTCGCCGACCCGCTGCTGCTGCCGATCGTGGCTCTGCTCAACGGACTTGGATTGGTGCTGATCCACCGCCTCGACCTGTCCGACCGGCAGAACGCGATGGACCTCGGCAAGCCGATCCCCTCCCCGGACGCCAACCAGCAGCTGATGTGGACGGCCGCGTCGGTCGCAGTGCTCGTCCTGCTGCTGATGCTGCTCAAGGACTACCGCACGCTGGCGCGCTACAGCTACACCCTCGGACTGGCCGGACTGATCCTGCTGCTGATCCCGATCGCGTTGCCGGACAGCATCTCCCGCACCAACGGCGCCAAGCTGTGGATCCGGCTGCCCGGATTCAGCCTGCAGCCGGGCGAGTTCGCGAAGATCCTGCTGATCATCTTCTTCGCCGCGGTGCTGGTGGCCAAGCGCGAGCTGTTCACCGTGGCGGGCCGCAAAGTGCTGGGCATGGAGTTGCCGCGCCCGCGCGACCTCGGTCCGATTCTGCTGGTCTGGCTGGTGAGTCTCGCGGTGCTGGCGTTCGAAACCGACCTGGGCATGTCGCTGCTGGTGTTCACCACCGTGCTGGTGATGCTCTACGTCGCCACCGAACGGGTGGGCTGGCTGGTGATCGGCGCGGTGCTGCTGGTGATCAGCTACCTGGTCGCCAACGCGATGCTCAGCCACGTTCAGGTGCGCACCCAGACCTGGCTGCACCCGTTCGACGACTACACCAACACCGGCTTCCAGATCGGCCAGGCGATGTTCGGGCTGGCGACGGGCGGGCTCGCGGGCACCGGGCTGGGCAGCGGGCGCCCAGGTCAAGTGCCTTTCGCCAAAACCGATTTCATCATTGCGACCATCGGCGAGGAGCTCGGACTCATCGGACTCGCCGCGGTGCTGATGCTCTATCTGGTCTTCGCGCTGCGCGGGATGCGCACCGCGCTGGCGGTGCGCGACAGCTTCGGCAAGCTGCTGGCGGCGGGGCTCGCGGTGACGCTCGCGGTGCAGGTGTTCGTAGTGGTCGGCGGCGTCACGAAGCTGATCCCGCTCACCGGCATCACGACCCCGTTCGTGTCCTATGGTGGGTCGTCTCTGCTGTCGAACTATCTGCTGCTGGCCTTGCTCATCAAAATCTCCGACGCGGCGCGGGCTCCCGCCCCGGCGAAGAAGCGCGCGGGCGCGCCTATCGCCGACACACCAACAGAACTGTTACGGAAGACCATATGAACACACCGTTGCGCCGGGTGTCCGTCGCGGTGATGGTGCTTATCGTCGCGCTGCTGCTCAACGCCACATATCTGCAAGTCGTCGAGGCAGACCGATACCGGCTCGACCCGCGCAACACGCGCGTGCTGATGGACGAGTACTCGCGCCAGCGGGGCCAGATCTCGGCAGGGGGACTGGTGCTCGCCCAGTCCGTGGGCACCGACGACCGGTACAAGTACCTGCGGGTGTACCCGACCGACCCGTCCGGGTATGCGCCAGTCACGGGGTTCTATTCGATGCAGTACGGCACCAGCGGCCTCGAGCGCGCCGAGGACCAAGTGCTCAACGGCTCCGACAGCCGACTGTTCGGGCGGCGGTTCTTCGACCTGTTCTCGGGGCGGGATCCCCGCGGCGGAAACATCGTGACCAGCATAAACCCAGCGATGCAGCAGGTCGCCTACCGGGAGATGACCCGCAAGGGCTACTCCGGGGCCGTGGTTGCCATCGAACCCAAGACCGGCCGCATCCTGACGCTGGTGACCACGCCGAGCTACAACCCGAACCAGCTGTCCAGCCATGACGGCGCCCAGGGCGCCCAGGCTTGGGACGCACTCAACAGCGACTCCGCCCACCCCATGCTCGACCGCGCCATCTCGCAGACCTACCCGCCCGGCTCCACCTTCAAAGTGGTGGTGACGGCGGCCGCACTGGCCAAGGGCATCACGGCTCCGGACGCCCAGGTGACCGCGGACTCCTCCATCACACTGCCCAACACCTCGACCCAGTTGGACAACTACGGCCGCCAGCGGTGCGGTCCCGGCCCGACCGTCTCCCTGCGCGAGGCCTTCGCCCGGTCCTGCAACACGTCGTTCGCCGAACTCGGCATCAGGACCGGTTCCTCGGCGCTGAAGGACCAAGCCTCGGCATTCGGCATCGGTTCGCACGAGGACATCCCGCTTCCGGTGGCCGACAGCACCGTCGGCTCCATCCCGGACGACGCCGCACTGGGCCAGAGCAGCATCGGGCAGCGGGACGTGGCGCTGACGCCGCTGGACAACGCCGTGATCGCGGCGACCATCGCCAACGGCGGCGTGCGGATGGAGCCGCACCTGGTCGACGAGCTGCAAGGCCCGGACCTGAGCGTGCTGAGCAGGACCAAAGCGGTCTCGCAGGGCCAGGCGGTGAGCCCGCAGGTGGCCGCCACGCTTACCGAACTGATGATGGCGTCGGAATCCGGCGACCCCGGCGGCAACAGCATCCCCGGCGTACAGATCGCCTCCAAGACCGGCACTGCCGAACACAGTGACAGTCAACACAACTCGGCGGCGCCGCACACTTGGTACATCGCCTTCGCCCCGGCCCAGGACCCCAAGATCGCGATCGCGGTGGTGGTCGAAGACGGCGGCGGGCAGGGCCAGAGTGCGGTGGGATCCACGGTCGCGGCCCCGGTCGCCCGCGCCGTGATGACGGCGGGCCTGCGCGGCGGAGGCGAGCGATGACACCAGCACCGAGACCGCACGCGCGCAAGGGGGTCGAACCGTGCTGAACAACGGCGCGGTGATCGCGCACCGCTATCGGCTCCAGCGCATGATCGCCACCGGCGGCATGGGCCAGGTCTGGCAGGGACTGGACCTTCGATTGGACCGCCGAGTCGCGATCAAGGTGCTGAAGGCGGAGTTCTCCGCCGACCCCACGTTCCGCCAGCGCTTCCACACCGAAGCCAAGACCACCGCGCTGCTCAACCATCCCGGGATCGCGGGCATCTACGACTATGGCGAGACCACCGACGCGCAGGGCATGGAAACCGCCTACCTGGTCATGGAACTGGTCCAGGGCGAGCCGCTGAACGCGGTGCTCGGCAGGCTCGGCAGGTTGTCCATCGCCCAGGCGCTGGACATGCTGGAGCAGACCGGCCGCGCACTCGAGGTGGCGCACGCCGCGGGCGTGGTGCACCGGGACGTCAAGCCGGGCAACATCCTGGTCACCCCGACCGGAATCGTGAAGATCACCGACTTCGGCATCGCCAAGGCGGTGGACGCCTCGCCGGTCACCAAGACCGGAATGGTGATGGGCACGGCGCAATACATCGCTCCCGAACAGGCACTGGGCGAGGACGCCACCTCCGCCAGCGACGTGTACTCGCTGGCGGTGGTCGGCTACGAAGCGCTGTCGGGCAGGCGGCCGTTCAGCGGCGACGGCGCGCTGACGGTCGCGATGAAACATGTCCGCGACGCCCCCGATCCGATGCCGCTCGACTTGCCCGCCAACGTCCGAGAGCTGATCGAGATCGGCATGGCGAAAGACCCTTCCGCCCGGTACGGCCGCGGCGGCGAGTTCGCGGACGCGGTTGCGGCCGTTCGCTCAGGTCAGCGGCCGCCGCCGCCCATCGGGCGGGCCGCAACGCTGAATACGTCGGGCCCGGCGACCGGAGCGTCGCGGGTGCTCCCGCCCACTGTTGTCGGCGACCCGCAAGCCGGAGCCACACAACGTGATTTCCACGACGCCGGGACGGGATACACTTCTGCGCGGTCCGGTGAATTCGCGGTGCTGTCCGAGCACGGCGGTCTCACCACCGGGCAAAAAGTCCTTGCGGGCCTTGGGGGTGGCGCCCTTGTCGCCGCCGCGCTCACGGCCGGCTGGTTGCTGTTGCAGAGCCCAGGAGGAGACGATTATCGGGTGCCGCCGGTGACGTCGACAACACCGCCGTTGTCGACGACGACTCAGGCCTCGACCAAACCGGCGCCGCCGCCGGTCACCTCCTCCCACGCTCCGCCGACGACCACCACGACGAGCCCTCCGCCGACCACCACGACGACCGCGCCGCCGCCGACCACCACGACGACGACCACCACGGACACCACGACCACGGACTCCAATGCCAGCGGGACGACGACGACCCGCTCGACCGGGTTCAATCCGTGGAATCCGCTACCCCAACTGACGCCGTTCCAGAACCCGCAGCTAGGACAGCCATGACGACCCCGCGCAAACTCTCGTCCCGCTATGAACTGGGCGAGATCCTCGGGTTCGGCGGCATGTCCGAGGTCCACCTCGCCCGCGACATGAGGCTGTCGCGCGACGTGGCGATCAAGGTGCTGCGCGCCGACCTGGCCCGGGACCCAACCTTCTACCTGCGGTTCAAGCGCGAGGCTCAGAACGCGGCGGCGCTGAACCACCCCGCGATCGTCGCCGTGTACGACACCGGCGAGGCGGAGACCGACGGCGGACCGCTGCCGTACATCGTCATGGAGTACGTCGACGGCGAGACGCTGCGCGATTTGGTCCGCAGCCGGGGTCCGCTCCCGCCGCGCCGGGCCATGGAGATCATCGCCGACGTGTGCGCGGCGCTGGACTTCAGCCACAAGAACGGCATCGTGCACCGGGACATGAAGCCAGCGAACATCATGATCAACCGCTCCGGTGCGGTGAAGGTCATGGACTTCGGCATCGCCCGGGCGATTTCGGACAGCTCCAGCCCGATGACGCAGACCGCCGCGGTGATCGGCACGGCGCAGTACCTGTCGCCGGAACAAGCCCGCGGCGAACAGGTCGACGCCCGCTCGGACGTGTACTCGGTGGGCTGCGTGCTGTTCGAAATCCTCACCGGCGAGCCGCCTTTCACCGGCGATTCGCCGGTGTCGGTTGCCTACCAGCATGTCCGGGAGGAGCCGCGGCGGCCGTCGACGGTCTACGACGGCGTGCCCCGGGAACTCGACGCGGTCATCCTCAAGGCGATGAGCAAGAACCCGGCCAACCGCTACCAGTCCGCGGCCGACATGCGGACCGACCTCGTGCGGGTGCTGGGCGGGCAGAAGCCGAGCGCGCCCACGGTGATGACCGACGAAGACCGGACCTCCCTGATCGGCGGATCCGGCACCGGCCCGCACCGACACCGCGCGAGCGGGCACCGGACCACACAGGGCGGCGGCCGCGGCAAGTCCGTGGCGCTCTGGGTGACGGCGGCGGTCGCGGCAATGGTGTTGGGGGCGTTCGCGTTTCTGATGAGCCCGCTGGGCCGAGGCAGCCAGGTGACGGTGCCGGAAGTCAAGAACCTGACTCAGCAGGAGGCCCAGGCTACGCTGGAGAAACAGGGCTTCCACGTCACGATCGCGACCAAGCCCAGCCAGACGATCGCCACCGGCAAGGCCATCGACACCCGGCCCACCTCCGGGTCGCAGGCCCCGAAGAACAGCACCGTGGTGTTGGACATCTCCGAAGGGCCGCAGCAGGTTTCGGTGCCGCGAGTGCTCGGGCTCACCCAGCAGGAAGCTCAGGCCAGTTTGGAGCGGCAGGGCCTCACCATGGACGCCAATGTCCTGAAGGCCGACTCCAGCCAGACCGACAAGGGCAAGGTCGTCAAGCAGAGCGAGCCCGCGGGCCAGAAGGCCGACCCGGGCGCGTCGATTCAGATCACCGTCGGCGACGGACCCAAGTCCGTCCCGATTCCGAACCTGAGCGGCAAGTCCCTCACCGAGGCGCAGTCCGAGCTGGACAAGCTCGGCCTCAGCTCCACCGTCGTCCAGTCGCCTTCCGACCAGCCGAAGGGAAACGTCGTCCGCACCGATCCGCCGGCGGGCACCACGGTGAACAAAGACACGGCCGTCACGATCTACCAGTCCAGCGGGGCCCCGGTCGTGATGCCCAACATCACCGGCATGACTCCGGAGGAGGCGAAGGAAGCCTTGGCAGGCGTCGGCTGGAACGGCACGATGTCAGTGCTCAAGACCGGCACTCTCGTCGGCAACCTGGGCGTCATCGAACAGCAGAACCCGGCCGCGGGCACCTCCATCGGGCCCAAGGACACGATCAGCGTGACGGTCCCCACGCATCGCGGCATCAACTAGCTTCATGCGGTGAGGGCGGCTACCTCGGACTCAAGGCGAGCGACGAGCTGCTCGGCGGGCCGGGCGCCGCACACGGTCAGCCAGTTGGCGAGCATGCGGTGTCCGCCCTGAGTGAGCACGGACTCGGGATGGAACTGCACGCCGTGGACGGGCAGTTCGCGGTGCCGCATCGCCATCACGATGCCACCGCTGATCTCCGGCTTGGCCGGGTCGGCCACGGTCCAGGCGGTGGGCTCGAGTTCGGCGGGCAAGGTGTCCTCACGCACAGTCAACGAGTGGTACCGAGTAGCGACGAAAGGATCGGGCAGGCCGGCCAGGACTCCCGCTCCGGTGTGCCGCACCAGGCTGGTCTTGCCGTGGCGCAGTTCCGGCGCCCGGTCCACGACGGCGCCGAACACCGCGCCGATCGCCTGGTGGCCGAGGCACACTCCGAGCAGCGGGGTCGCGGTCTCGGCGCAGGCGCGCACGATGTCCATGCTGGATCCCGCCCGCTCCGGCGTACCAGGGCCGGGACTCACCAGCACGCCGTCGAATTCAGCGGCCACCGCCGCCGGATCGGCGAGCCGCGGGTCGTCGTTGCGCCACACCACGGCCTCGACGCTCAACTGCCCGAGATACTGCACGAGGTTGAACACGAAACTGTCGTAGTTGTCGACGACTAATACCCGCATAACCAGACAGCCTACGTGGTAGCGAGCAAGCGAAGCGGCCGCGCGGTTGTCTGGACTGAGGAGAGAGGAGGCGCTCCAAAGGTCGCGCAGCGACCGACGGGGCGCCTCCGAACAACGAGGGAAGGCAACCGCCCATGGCGGCCGCGCAGCGCAGCGAGCAAGTTGTTATAGCCTAGGGCGAATTCGGCCGTGCGGCCTTATGCCAAGCTGCGAGTAGAGGAAACCGATGCCCAAGTCGAAGGTCAGGAAGAAGGTCGAGCCCGCGGGCCCGGCCAACCGCACGCCGGTGAAGATCTCCGGTGGTCCGTCGCCCGCCTGGTACAAGGCGCTGATGCTGTTCTTCGGTCTGGCCGGGCTCGTGTGGCTGATCGTCTACTACCTGGCGGGCGACCAGATCACCTTTATCGGCGACCTGAACGCCTGGAACTTCCTCATCGGTTTCGGTCTGATGGTGGTCGGGCTGATCATGACCATGTGGTGGCGGTGACTGACACGGATGTTATTCATATCCACTGTGCATAACTCCTGTGCATAAGCCTGTGGATAACGACAGTCTGGAATGGTCCGCACCGACCTCCGCGGTCATCGCCACAGCCGTCGCGGCGGCGGTCTTCGGGACGGCCGCCGCGCTCGCAGGCATCGACGCTCCCGGCAGGCTCATCCTCGCGCTCGCGGGCACGGCTTTGGCCGGTCTGGCTCTGCTCGCTGGCGTGCGCAGACCGCGCCTCGCCGTCGTCCGCACCGGAGACCATGCCGACCTTGTGGTACGTGACCTGCGTGGACGAACCGCTTACCGGCGGCAGGACCTGACCCAGGTCCGCGTCACCGAGTCCCGCAGGCTCGGTCGCAAACATCCGCTGCTGGAGATCGACGCGACCCGGGACGGCGCCGACCGGCTGCTCATCTTCACCCGCTGGGACCTCGGCGCCGATCCCCGCGACGTCTTCGACATTCTCGTTGCGCAGGGCCTCATCCCATAGTTATCCACAGCTTATCCACACTGTGGAAAGATTGTGGACAACTCAGTTGAGGATGCGGAGCATCCCGACGGCGATGCCCGTGACGGAGAGCGCCCCGACTGCCAGGACAGCGGCCCACGACACCAGATCAGCCTGCTTTCCGGCGCTCGCTTTGAGGATCCGCGGTCCGTACAGCATGCCGAATCCGGCCAGTGTGCCCGCGGCGAGCCCGCCCAGGTGCCCCCAGATCGAGATGCCAGGGATCGAGAAGCTGAGTATCACGTTGAACGCGATGACTGCCAGCACGGGGGCCGGGCTCTGCCGCAACACCATCAGCAGCGCCAATTCCGCACCGAACAGCCCGAAGATCGCCCCGGACGCACCCGCGGTGATGGCGTGGGTGCTGAACAGCATCACCGTCGCCGCGCTGCCCAGCATCGACACCGTGTAGAGCGCCAAGTACTTCCCGGAGCCGAGGAACGCCTCGATCGACCTGCCGACCACATAGAGCGCGAACATGTTGGCCAACAGGTGAATCGGACCGAAATGCAGAAACGCCGCGCCGACGATCCGCCCCAGCTCGCCGTGGGCTACCGCGGGCGGCCACAGCGCCCACCGGACGAACAGCGCCGAATCGTCATTGGCCGCCATGCTGTGCGCCTGAGCCGCGGTGGCGGCAAAGGCCGCGACATTGGCGGCAATGAGCAGATACGTCAGGTAAGGCATGCGCAGCCGCTGCAGCACCCGGTCCCGGTTCCAGGCGACCAGCGCTGGGCGGACCTGCCGCGTTTCGCACAGGCCCGCCGCAACGCAGTCGACGCACTGGTATCCCACCGCGGCCTCGCGCAGGCACTCCGGACAGGCGGGCCTGCCGCAACGGGTGCACGCCAGCCGCGTTTCCCGATCCGGGTGCCGCACACAGACCGGTGCGGGGAGGCCGCCCTCGGTCACCTCGTGCCCCCGCCGCTCAGGACAGGGTGATGCTGGTGATCACCACGTCGTCCTTGGGTCGGTCGCCGCGGTCCACCGGAGTGGCGGAAATCGCGTCGACAACCTTGCGGGAAGCCGGGTCGAGCACCTCGCCGAAAATGGTGTGGCGCCGGTTCAGGTGCGGCGTCGCGCCGGTGGTGATGAAGAACTGCGACCCGTTGGTGCCCGGCCCGGCGTTGGCCATGGCGAGCAGATAAGGCCGGTCGAAGCGCAGGTCGGGGTGGAATTCGTCACCGAACTCATAGCCGGGTCCGCCGCTGCCGGTGCCGGTGGGGTCGCCGCCCTGGATCATGAACCCGTCGATGACGCGGTGGAAGATCGCGCCGTCGTAAAACGGGCCGGAAGTGCCGCCGGAGGCGTTCTGGGGCCGATATTCCTTGGTGCCGTCGGCGAGGCCGACGAAGTTCGCCACCGTCTTCGGGGCGTGGTTGCCGAACAGGGCGATCTGGATGTCGCCGTGGTTGGTGTGCAGCGTCGCGCTACCAGTCTGTATCGGAGAGGTCACCCGCCCATCCTGCCACGAGTTCGGGGGCGGGGAGCGGCAGCCGGGTTCCGCCGACGCACACTCGGCCCGGCTGTGCCATTGTGGAAAGCATGACCACGATGGCTTCCGCTCGGTTCCGCGCTGCTCCGATTCGCCAGATGGGTAAGGGCGCGCTCGAGTTCACGGCCGGTTCGGTGCGGTTGGCGTCACTTGTCCCGATCGCGGGCGCGAGCATGGTGCGCAGCGGCATTCGGCGCGGCGCGCGCAGGCGCAACCGCCGTGCCGACTCGGCCGCGGCCGTGGCCACTCCCGGCGTCGCCCGGATTCTGGCCTCCGCGGGCGCCCGGGATGTCCGGACGGTGACGCCGTCGGTGGGGTCGGTGCGCCGGATGCGGCTTACGGCCCGGCGATTCGGGCTGAGTTTCGCGGTCGTCGCCGCTTTTGCGGCGGCCGCCGCCTCGGTCAACCGCTGGCGGCACAGCCAGGTTCCGCCCGCTCCCGCGCCGGAGCCCCCTTCGGTTCGCTCCCTCGGCAACGGCGGCCCCGCCACCACCGACGACGACGCTCCAGAATGACCCGTGACGTGCGTCCAGCGCACGTCACGGGTCATTCTGGAGGCGGTCTCAGCGGCTCACTGTGCGCTGATACTGGCGGATCGCCAAGGGGACGAAGATGATCAAAATTGCGGCGGTCCACATCAGGACGGTCAACTCGGGGTGTTGCAGCGGCCAGGAGTCCGGCGTCGCCATGGTTCCGGTGTTGCCGAAGCGGACTCGGGTCGCCTGAGTCAGCGCCGAGATGGGGTTCCACTCCGCCGCCACCCGCAACACCGTGGGCAGCTTCATCGGCTGCACGAAGGTGTTGGCGATGAACGTCAGCGGGAAGATCACCATGAAGCTGGCGTTGTTGAAGATCTCCGGGGTGCGAATGACCAAGCCCACCACCGCCATCACCCACGACAGCGCGTACGCGAACAACAGCAGCAGCCCGAACCCGATCAGTGCGTCCAGGAACGACCCCCGAATCCGCCACCCGACCGCGAGGCCGGTCAGCGCCATCACCACAACGCTGATGACATTGATGACGACGTCGCTGATGGTGCGGCCGAACAAGACCGCGGACGGGGCCATCGGCAGCGACCGGAAGCGGTCGATGATGCCCTTCTCCATGTCCTGAGCGAGCCCGAGACCGGTCCATGTCGAGCCGAAAACCACGGTCTGCGCGAAGATTCCGGCGATCAGGAACTCGCGGTAGGACATGCCCGGGATCTCGATCGAGCTGCCGAAGATGTAGGCGAACAGCAGGACGAACATGATCGGCGACAGCAAGGTGAACACCAGCAAGTCCGGCACTCGCTTGATCTTGATCAGGTTGCGCTTGGCGATGGTGATGCCGTCGGACACCACCGTGCCGATGCCGCTGGCCGGTTCGATAACGGTATTTCGCTCCGCGACCACACTCATCGCCGCGCCTCCTCGTGTCGGTTGTCCTGCCTGCCCGGTTCGTCCGGGCCCTCTCCGCCGTCCTCGGCCTGGTGGCCGGTGAGCGCGAGGAATACGTCGTCGAGCGTCGGCCTGCGCAAACCCACGTCGTGCACGGTGACGTGCTGGGCCGCCAGCACGCCGAGCGCCTCGACCAACGCGGTGGATCCCTCGCTGATCGGCACGGTGATGCGCCGCGCTCCCGGCTCCACCTGAATGTCGCCCACGGCAAGGCCCTTCAGCGCCGCCTCGGCCACCGGCAAGCTGGCCTCGTCGCCCACGACCAGCTCGATCCGCTCGCCGCCGACCCGGTTCTTCAGCTCGTCCGCGGTGCCGCGCGCAATGACCGCGCCGTGGTCGATGACGGCGATCTCGTCGGCCAGTTGGTCGGCCTCCTCGAGATACTGCGTGGTGAGCAACAGCGTCGTTCCGCCGCCGACCAGTTCGGTGATGACGTCCCACAGCTCGAGCCGGGCCCGGGGATCCAGCCCCGTCGTCGGCTCGTCCAGGAACAGCACCGGCGGATGGGCGACGAGCGCACCAGCGAGGTCCAGCCTGCGCTTCATACCGCCGGAATAGCCTTTGACCGGGCGGTTTCCGGCCTCCGCCAGATCGAACCGATCGAGTAGCTCCTGGGCCCGTTCCTTAGCCCGCTTGGCGCCCAGGTGGTACAGCCTGCCCACCATCTCCAGGTTTTCGAAGCCGGTCAGGTACTCGTCCACGGCCGAGAACTGGCCGGACACCCCGATGTTGGCTTTGAGCCTGCGGGGCTGCGCCAACACGTCGATTCCCGCTACGGTGGCGCTGCCCGCATCGGGCCGCAACAGAGTGGTCAGGACGCGGATGGTGGTGGTCTTGCCTGCCCCGTTGGGGCCGAGCAGCGCCATGACCGTCCCCTCGGGAACGGACAAGTCGAGCCCGTTCAGGGCGACGACGCTGCCGTATCGTTTGACAAGACCCTCGGCAACGATTGCATCGGGCATCGGTCTCTCGCTTCAGTCGGTGACTCGTGGGGCTCTCACTCGGAGCCCAGTATGTCCCCCGGCACCGACAATCTCTCCTCGATTTCCGGTCGCACAGACCGAATCCGACCGCTGAGCTGGGCAGAAAATTGTGGCGCAGATCCCTGCGGCGCAACTCGAAATTGTCTAGTAGGATCGTTGCTGTCGGCCCCTCCCCCCCGGGCCGGCCAATCGCGGGCCTCGGCTAACTCCCCCCCTTCGCCGAGGCCCGCACCCTATTCTCAGGCTTTTCGCCCGACTTCCAGAACGACCCATGAGTTGCGTCAGCAGCAACTCATGGGTCGTTCCGGAAGTGCGGATCAGCGGAGCAGCTCGATGACAGGGGCTAGTTTGTCCATGTTCGGCTCCAGCACCGTGATGTAGCTGAACCCGAATCGGTCGCGCCGTTCGCGCAGGGTGTCGGCGATGTCGCGCGGACTGCCGATCAGCAGGGCGGGAATGTCGTCGACGTCGGCCGCCCCCGCAGGCAGGTTGGCGACGAGCGCCTCGGCCAGAGCGGCTCGACTGTCCGCGGGCTCGACGCGCTGGACGAGGATGTTGTACTCCACCTCGTCGGCGCGATCGCCCAGCAGAGTCCGGACGTAGGAGATCCTGGCGTCGACCGCCACCGAGTCCGCCACCGTGACCTGCGAGCCGGTCCGATTGGTCACGCCGCCGGTGAGAGCGACGATGTCGGCATGGCCCGCCGCCAGCGCGAGCATGCGGTCACCCCAGCCCGCGAGCATCAGCGGCGGACCGGAAGGTTGCGCGGGCCGTGGCTGAAATTCCGGATCGGAGAACAATTTTCGCATCTCGCGGACCGTGCGCTCGATGTGGTCGATGCGCTCGCCCGCCCGCGGGAACACCATCTGCGCCGCGTCGAACTCGGCTTTCACATAACCCGCACCCAGGCCCAGTTCGAATCGCCCGTCGGTGAAGGCGTCGGTGGTGGCGACCTCGCGGGCCAGCAGCGCCGGATTGTAGAACGAGGTATTGAGCACGAAGGTGTTCAGGCGCACCCGCTCAGTGACCTCGGCGGCCAGCATCAAAGCCGGAAACGGCGCGGGAAGCCCGAGATGGTCCGCCACCGCGACCACGTCGAATCCGAGGCTTTCGGCCTTGCGGCACTTCGCGACCCACTCGGCCCGCGAGCCGGGCGCCAACATGTTCACACCGAACCGGAACGGTTTACTGGAAGCCATGCCTCGTGTCTACATCATCCAGAATGACCCGTGACGTGCGCTAGACGCACGTCACGGGTCATTCTGGACAATCTCTGCGGTGGAGCCTAGGGGAATCGAACCCCTAACCCCTGCCTTGCAAAGGCAGTGCTCTGCCAATTGAGCTAAGGCCCCTGATGGGTTAGTCGGCGGTCGCGGTGACCTCGTGCCAGACGTCGGATCCGCGGCGAGCCCGCAGCACGATGCCGACCAGCAGCGCGACTGCGAGTCCGAACAGGACTTGCTTCATGTCTCCACCCTAACTCCGTGCACGGGGGTGGTGGGCCTAGGAGGACTTGAACCTCCGACCTCTTCGTTATCAGCGAAGCGCTCTAACCGCCTGAGCTATAGGCCCTCATCCGGCTCGGATTGTGACTGCCGAACCGGAGGACGAGATTACCGTACCCGCCCATCCACTGCCAAAACGCCTGTTCAGATCCGCGGGCCCGGCATCAGTCCGGATCGGCGAGCGTGAACTGGACGCCGCCGACCAAATCGGCGCATTGGTTGTAGATGAACGACCCGATCGTCACCAAGGCGGTGAACAGCACCGAGGTCAGCAGCCCGATGAGCGCCCCGTAGCCGAACACCTGGCCCGCCGTGATCAGCCCGTTGTCCGCGCCGACGTCGGCGAATGACGTGTTGAGCTTCTCCCACACGCCCATCCCGTCGAGCACCAGATACAGCAAGCCGATGGCGATCATCCAGACGAAGAACATCACCACCGAGACCACCGCGGACAGCTTCAGCGCCGACCACGGATCGACGCGGCGCAGCTGGACGGTGGTGCGAAGCTGGTCGCCCGCCTCGGCCGGGATCACCGGCATCGGGCCGGTGTTGACGACCGAGCCGGTCATCGCGGGCCGGATCACCGGCTGCGGGCCGGTCGAGTCCAGCGCCACCGGGGTGGGGTGCCGCATCTCGGACAGGTCCGGCATGTCCTTGATCAGCTCGGGCCTGGCGATGCTGCGGGTAGGTCCGTCGATGCCGACGGACTTCACCATCGCCGCTTCCTTGCGGGCGGCCTTGGCGGCCATCTCCGACAGCGTCCGGCTGGGCGAAGGGCCTTCGTTGCCTGCCTGCGGTCGCCCCTTGACCGGCGGGAGGCCGGGCCGGTACAGGTTCGACTGCGGCTCGCGCTGCGGCTCGCGGG